>JASFTU010000213.1:0-5062 GCA_050050635.1 Candidatus Brocadiaceae bacterium | reverse complement strand
AGACGGCTGGGTGTACTGCCTGCGCGCGTCCGATGGCGCTCTGGTATGGCGCTTCCGCGCGGCGCCGGAGGAGCGACTCGTCGGCGCCTGGGACCAACTGGAGTCGGCGTGGCCCGTGCCCGGGAGCATCCTGGTCGTGAACGACACGGCCTACTTCGCGGCGGGGCGGTGCTCATTTGCCGACGGCGGGATCTACGTCTACGGCGTCGATCCCCGCACGGGGGACAAGCGCTGCGAGACGCTGCTGTATGGGCCGTACGACGAGGACGGACACGAGGTCATCGCTCTGGGGAAGGACATCGAGGGGGCGCTCAACGACATCCTGGTCAGCGATGGCGAGCTCGTCTACATGCGCAACACGCCCCTCGATCTGCAGTGCGTGCAGCAGGAGCGGTCCGCCGCCGGCCCGCACGTCATCGCCACCGGCGGACTGCTCGACGATGCCTGGAACCACCGCACGTTCTGGACGGTGAACACCGACATCGGCTACGGCGGCAGCGGCAGGGGAATGCCGGACGGCGAGATCCTCGCGGTCGCTAATAACACCGTCTACGGGATCAGGGGATATCCCGTCGGCCGACACAGCACGTTCGATCCCTACGCGGCCGGCTACACGCTCTTCTCGGGGGACATCGAGGCGAAGCAGGCAACTGGTGAGACCACCGAGCCGAAGGAGCGGAAGAAGCGGCCCAGGCAACCCTCGTCCGTCACCTGTACCGAGAGATGGTCCGTCGGAATCCCGCTCTGTGCCAAGGCCATGGTTCTGGTGGGCGAGACGCTGTTCATCGCCGGCACGCCGAACGTCTATGATCCCGATGATCCCTCGGGGGCGGTGGAGGGGCGCAAGGGCGCCCAGCTCTGGGCCATGTCCGCCGCGGACGGCACGAAGCTCGCCGGGCGCACGCTTCGCTCAGCCCCCGCCTTCGACGGCATGATCGCCGCCAACGGCCGACTGTACGTGGCAACGAAGAGCGGGAAGCTCGTGTGCTTCGGGCCGAAGGGGTAGGCCTATTCCTGGAGCAGCTTCGCCACCTCGGCGCGCAGCCTCGCCAGCTGTGTCTCCTGATCGGCGCTGAAGGACCCGAGGCGCTGAGCGTACGTGTCCATCCACGTGATCAGCCTGGCGCGACCGTCCGGATCCAAGCGCACGCCGTGGTGGCCCTCATCCTGTTCCAGCAGGGCGAGCAGCTGACTGCTTTGCGCTGTGCAGCCGCCCACGACGGACTGGCCCTGCCTGTACCGCGTCAGCACGTGCTCCCGCAGGCTCGGCTTCCCGTAGGACATCAGGCTCTCGTACGACTTGGCCGGCGTGAGGTCGTACGCGGCAGCTGCCTTGTCAGAGCTGTCCGGCCGATGGCACGAGACGCAGTGCTTATCGAGCACGGGCTGCACGAGCCGGTCGTAGCGAAGCGGCCACGACCCGTCAGGCCCCGGCGTGATCCTCGAGGGCTCGCGTGATACGGCCCGCGGGCGCTGACTGGGCGGCGCCGTATGCCGCTGCTCGTGACAGCCGACGCAGGAGAGCGTCTGGTCCGGCTGCACGTGGGTGAGGGTGCGCATGGTCTGGAGGGCCATGCCGTTGCGGTCGAGCGCCTGGAAGAACACCGCCACGCCCGCCGGCGCATGGAAGTAGGCCGACCCGTCCTCCTCCACGGGCACCGTCCCGAGCACGAACTTCCCGGGATCGTCTCGGGTGACGCCGAGCACCGGGGAGTTCATCTTGGGCTGGGTCTTCGGGGGCACCCCGACGATGCGAAGAGCCCTCACGCGGCCGCGCTCGACGCCGCTCAAGCCCCGGTAGACATCCACCAGCACGAAGCGCCCTTCCTTTCGGTCATCCGAGGGCAACGGACCAGGCAGGACGGGCGGTCTCTGGCGCGGCCGCATGGGCATGGGGTACATGCTCGATATGTCGGGCGCGCGGTACAGCAACTCCAGGTTGCCGAAGGCGTCGTACAGGTACAGCCCGAGCGCGTTCGTCGGGTTCTTTGAGCCCTGCCGGCTCAGCGGCTGGTTGCTCCACGCGGTGAGGAAGTAGCGCTCGGAAAGGGGGTAGGGGTTGACGTAGTAGCTGTTCGGCCAGCCCTCGACCTCCGGGAAGCACACTTCCGGCGTCAGGCGGGTGACTGGCCGCGATCCCTCGGACCCGAGCTCCGGGTCGAGCAGCATCAGGCTGCCGGCGGTGATGGAGTGGTGACCGGAGGCGGTGAATACGAGCTTGCCCGAGACCGGGATCGAGCGGGCCTCGAAGACGCAGTGCGGCTCCCGGGTGAAGTTGCCGTACACGATGCGCGGGTCCCGTCCATCCGGCCTCGTGGACCACAGGCTCATGAACGGCATGTTATGCCGATCAACGTAGTCCCACCGGGCGTGGAGAATGCGCCCGTCCGCTCCCACCGACGGAGTCCATTCGAAGTTCTCGAAGGGCGAGATGGCGCGGATGCTCGTTCCCTCGGAATCCATCACGTGCAGCGTGTACACCGCAACGGGGCGGTAGTCGTCTCCCCCGCACCGAACGTAGCTATCGGGCAGCGTCGCCGCCAGCGTCTCGGCTGCGCTCTGCGCGTCGCAGCGAATGAACTGGCCGCGCCGCGTCGAGAGGAACACGATGTCCCCGCTCGGCAGATAGCGCGCGTCGAAGTCGTCGTAGTGCCCCCGCGTGAGCTGCCGCAGGCCCGTGCCATTCGCGCTCATCTCGAACACGTGATAGAAGGCGTCCTCGGGCAGCGACTCCTTGTCCACCTTGTTCCTGACGGCCGCCACCTCGGGGTAGTGCCTGCAGTAGGCGAATAGCAGCTTCGTGCCGTTGTAGGAGAGATCGGGCCGCAGGAAGTTCCCGGCGGGCATGTGCTCCGTCAGGCACCGCACCCGCGGCGGGCCGCTCTTGAAGCCCTCCAGGACGTAGATCCCCCCGCCGGGCCGCGACCACCAGCCGTAGTACTGGTCGGACATGTGGCTGTAGCTCGTGGGCACGCGCTTCACGAAGAGGATGCGGTCGAAGTCGAGCAGCGGGTTGGACAGGGCCAACTCTCGCACGGTCCGGCGGACCTCCAGATACAGCCTCCGCCGCGTCTCCGGCGAGGACTCCGAGGACGTAGCCTTCGCCCGCCCCTCGAGTCGCGCAAGCGAACGCCCGAACCGCTCCACGTCAACGCCCGCGGCGCGCAGATCGGCCGCAAGCAGGCCCCCGCGCTCGAGCGCCTGACCGATGAAGTACTCGGGCGGGCCGCCGTCCCCCATGACATGCTTGACCGACCAGCGGCTCACGCTGCTCTGGTCGGCCGTCTTGCCGAGTGCCAGGTTGGTTTCAGCGTCGCCGACGGCGTATACCTCGACCTCGTCCAGGTGCAGAAACTGCGTGCCGGGAAGCTGCACGCGCACGAAGCGCGCTCTCGCGCCGTCCAGATCGACGGACAGCGGCTTGCCGTCGGTGGCCCCGTAGAACGCCTGTCCGCCGTGGCGATACGCCTCTTCCCAGGCCTTCCCGTCCGTCGAGACGAGCAGCATCATCCTCGACGCGCGCGCCGCCGAGCCGCCATCGGCGCGGTTGAAGACCAACACCCGGGCCAGCTCGTAGGGCTCGCCCAGATCAACGTGCCACCAGGGCTGATCCTCCTGATTCGTGTGGAAACCCCACTCCCCGTTCTTGACGCCGTCGCAGGCTCCGAGCGCGTCCTCCTGCGTGCTCACGGGGCCTCGCTGAGGGGCCGCGCCCCGGACCTCGTCCTGCGTGAGCCAGTCCAGCTCGAGTTGGCGCTGCCAGTCGTCCACGTACTCAGCCGTCGGCCCGCCGCCAGCGGCCCATGCGAACACGACCGCCCCCGCGAGGACAATCACGCCCCATACGGCCACGTGGCGTCTCATGGGCGACCACCCTTCGTGCTCGCGCACATCACAACAATACCACGAATCCCGGGCAAGCCTCAACGTATCGGCGTCACCGACTTGGCCTTCTCAATGATGTGGTAGAAGCTCCCGCCAGGCGTCACATCAACCAGCACCTTGCCGTATTCGGGTATCTCGATCTCAACATCCTGGCATGCCGCCACCGGGGCGTGCGCGTAGAGCAGCCATTCGCGACCGCCCAGCTCCCCTATCATCCGGGCGAGGGAGAACACCGGGATCTCAGTCGTGGTATCCCATGCGCCCGGCGGGTCGAGGCTCGTGTTGAGCATGAACCAGCGATCGACGCCCTGCCACTTCTCCGGGATCTTGGTCTGGTAGGGGTGCTGCCGCGAGCGGTTGGGCACGAGCTCGCCCCGGCGCCAGAACTTCGTCAGCACCGGGTCCTCGTACACGCGGTCCACGGCGGCGAGCAGCGCGGCGAACTCCTCCGTGAAGTCCGCGCGCTTCACGGTACTCCCGCGGAACTCCCGCATGGCGCGCGGCCGGGTCAGCCACATGCCGTACTGGACGAACCCGCCGTACCGGTCGGCCGACCACTCCTGCCCGGCCTCCAGGTAGTGCGCGCGCTTCTCCTTCCGGCCATCCGAGGACGGCTTCGAGCCCCGGTTCCCGTCCCAGATAGAGATCTCGAACCAGAAGTCCGGACTCTCCTCGTACGCCTCCTCCAGCATGAACACCCAGTTCATTGCCTGCACCTGCGGCGACCACACGCGGTAGTCGGTGGATGCATCCCAGTCGTGGGTGTAGTACGACGGCGAACCGCCGTCCCACACCAGGTGCCACGGGTCCATGCGATCCTCCGTCGCGAAGCTGTAGCGCGGCCAGTCGCCCCAGCGTCCGAAGTGCGACGGCCCGAAGGCGCCGTAGGCGACGAAGAGGCGGTTCCTCCTCCACGCCTCGGCCTTCAGCCCGTCGTGCATGCCCTTGAGCAGCGCGCCGTACCGCTCGATGTAGCCCTCCGCCATAGCCCGGCACTGGGCGGTGAGCGGCGTGCCGGTCCCGTACTTGTCCACGTATCGCTTGCTGCGCGCCTCGATATTGTGCTTCGTCTTGACGCGCCGCGCTTCGTTGTTCGACAGCAGGATCACGAGCGGCGGGTCCGGGTACCACTCCTGGAGCTGGCCGAATGCGCCGGAGCCCGAGTAGTACCGCCCGG
>JASFTU010000212.1:0-5067 GCA_050050635.1 Candidatus Brocadiaceae bacterium | reverse complement strand
CGATTCCAGATGCTCCGTCATGCGGCAGTAGGGGGCGCGGAAGGCTTGCGGGTCGCGTCCGAAGTGCAGCCGAAAGGCTTCGGCCGCCCGGCGCAGGGCCCGGCGGGTCTGCGGGCGAGTGAGTGGCACGCCGCTGCCAGCCCCGCTGAAATCCTCGTGCGCGAATCCGTGGCACCCGTGTTCGAACGCGTCGCAGCTCCGGACGCGTTCGAGAAGGGTTGGACTCCGCTCGGCGAGGGCCTGCAACGTTCGCCCTTCCCAGAAGAAGGTCGCCGGCAGGCGGCGCTCCTCCAGGAGCGCGACGAGCGCGTCCAGCCCCTGCAGGCAGGCAGTGAAGGCGGCCTCGCCCTCCGGGCTCACCGCGTCCGGCCGGCCCGCCGCAGGCCGGTTCGCATCGGGGTCCACGTCAACCGTAAGCGCGGCATAAAGCGGCTCTGCGGCAGCCAAGACGGAAGTCCTCCTGAGCGGACCTGTGGTCGCCATTCTATGGGCGTGGGGCCTTCGGCGTCAAAGCATGCTGGTTGACATATCGGAATCGTTCGCCCTACAATCGCCGCGTTTACCGACCTTCCCTGAGCCCACGGACGAGGAATGGCCGATAAGGTTGTCATAGTTGAGTCGAACGCCAAGGCCCGCACGATCTCCCGCTACCTGGGCAAGGGCTATGAGGTGAAAGCCTGCCGGGGACACGTTCGAGACCTGCCCCAGAAGCAGTTCGCGGTGGACGTGGAGGACGGCTTCGAGCCCACCTACCAGGTTCTGCCGGGCAGCCGCAAAATCGTCGGCCAGCTCCGCAAGGCGGCGAAGGACGCCGAGGCCGTCTATCTTGCCCCCGACCCGGACCGCGAGGGGGAGGCCATCGCGTGGCACCTGGAGCACGTGCTCGACGTGCCGGAGGACAGGATCAAGCGCGTCACTTTCAACGAGATCACCCGGGACGCCGTACGGGATGCCTTCCAGAACCCGCGCGGGATCGACCACAACCTGGTTGATGCTCAGCAGGCGCGCCGCATCCTGGACCGCATAGTGGGATACAGACTCAGTCCGCTGATCAGCAAGATCGTGGTCCGCGGCCTCAGCGCCGGTCGAGTGCAGAGCGTCGCCTTGAGGCTTATCGCCGAGCGGGAGAGGGAGAGGCAGGCCTTCGAGCCGGAGGAGTACTGGGAGATCGCCGCGGTCCTGGCGCGGCCGGGCGAAGAGCGGACCTTCGAGGCCGAGCTGGTCAAGGTGGACGGCAAGAAAGTGGAGATACCCTCCCAGGATGACGCCGAGAAGCTGGTCGCCATCCTGGAGGGCCAGACGTGGCGCGTGCTGGGCGTGCAGGAGCGCACGACCCGCTCGAAGGTCTATCCCCCTTTCATCACCAGCACCATGCAGCGCTCGGCCAACACGCGGCTCCACTTCAGCGCCAACCAGACGATGCGCCTCGCGCAGCAGCTCTACGAAGGGATCGACATCGGCCCGGAGACCGTGGGGCTGATAACCTACATGCGGACCGATTCCACCCGCATCTCGGGGCAGGCACTGAAGGCCTGCCGGGAGCACATCGAGGAGGCGCACGGGAGCAGCTACCTCCCCAAGAAGCCCAAGTTCTACCGCAGTCCCAAGGGGGCTCAGGCGGCGCACGAGGCCATCCGGCCCACCGACGTCAGCCGACGCCCGCAGGACATCCGGCAGTACCTCTCGGACCGCCAGTACAGGCTCTACAACCTGATCTGGCGGCGTTTCGTTGCCAGCCAGATGGTCCCGGCGCGTTACAAGGTGCGCACCGCTGAGATTGAGGCGGGGGATGCCCTGTTCGAAGCCAAAGGGCGCCGGATGGTCTTCGACGGCAACCTCCGCGTTCTGCGGCCCGACAAGGACGTGGACGAGCAGACGCTGCCCGACCTCCAGGAGGGCGAGGCGCTGGACCTGAAGGAGCTGCTGCCCTCCCAGCATTTCACCCAGCCGCCCTCGCGCTACACCGAGGCTTCCCTGGTGCGCGAGCTGGAGAAGCGGGGCATCGGCCGGCCCAGCACCTACGCCCCCACCATCTCCACGCTGCTGAAGCGCAACTACGCGCGCCGGTCCAGGCGCGCCCTCCAGCCCACCGACCTGGGCATGGTGGTCACCGACCTGCTGGTGAAGCATTTCCCCCGGGAGTTGGATTACTCCTTCACCAGTCGCATGGAGGAGGAGCTGGACGAGGTGGAGGAGGGCGAGCGCGAGTGGCGCAGCGTGCTGGAGGAATTCTATGCCGACTTCAGCCGGGACCTGGAGCAGGCGAAGAAGGAGATGAAGCTTCCCCGGCAGGAAGACGTGCCGGAGGCCACCTGCGAGAAATGCGGCAGGCCCATGGAGGTGAAGTTCAGCCGCAAGGGGGACCGCTTCCTGGGCTGCTCGGGCTTCCCGGAGTGCAAAAACACCGTCAGCCTCCCCGCCGCCGGCGAGGAGGAACCCGTCGAAACCGAGTTCAAGTGTGACAAGTGCGGGGCTCCGATGCTCCGGCGGACCGGTCGCCGCGGCCGGGAGTACCTGGCGTGCTCGGCGTTCCCCGAGTGCCGGAACATCATGGGGCTGGATTCCGACGGGAAGCCGGTCAAGCTGAAGCCCCGGACATCCACCCGTTTCTCCTGCCCACGGTGCGGCCAGAGGATGTACCTCGAGGAGGGGGCGGAGGAGCTTTCCTGCGGGCGATGCAACAACCGGGTCCCGCTGGTCTCGGTGGCGCAGGCGCTGGCGGAGACCGAGCTTCCCGCCGACGACGAACTGCCCGCCTGCCAGGAATGCAGCGCGCCGATGACGGTGAAGCAGAGCAGGCGAGGGCTGTTTCTTGGCTGCACGCGCTACCCGGACTGCAAGAACACGGCGCCGCTGCCGAAGGGAGACGTTCCCGGTCCGCGGCCCACCGCAGAACGCTGCGAGAAGTGCGGCCGCCCCATGCTGGTCCGCTGGGGCAAGTACGGTCGCTTCCTGGCCTGCAGCGGCTTTCCCCGCTGTCGCAACACGTGGCAGGTCCCGGGCAAGCCCAGGGACTGCCCCGTGGAGGGCTGCGAAGGCAAGCTTATCCGGAAGGTCTCCGCGGAGGAAGGGGCCTACTACGGCTGCACCCGCTATCCCGAATGTGACTTCACCGAGCCCATCCCGGAGGAGGATGAGCAGGAGGAGTAGTCACCCCGGCGCCACGATCAGTTCGCCGGAGAGACCCTGACCGGGCCGAAGTTGCAGCGTCCCTCCTCGCACACCAGAGCGATCGCGCCCGAGGGCAGGGCGCCGCCCTCTGCGTGCAGCTCCGTTGCGTCGTCCAGCCGACCGACGATACGGCCGTCGGCGACCGTCAGCGAGAGGGCGTGCGTCTCATCGAACTCCCACCCGACGTCGGCCGAAGCCAGCACTTCCTGTTCTCCCTCCAGGAGGAGGACGAGTTGCACGGTGCCGCCGCGCCTGAGGAGCAGGGCGTAGTAGCGCCGGAGGCCCTGGACGCAGGCGGCCAGCCCGGCCGCATCGACCATGTGCGGCGTCAGCTCGACTGCGGCCGTGTAACCGGCCCACTCCCGCGTGCCCTGGATAAGGAGGCCACGCGCCTCGTTCTGCACGAGCTGGTATGTGCCGCCGCCCTCTCCGAAGCGGCAGCGGTCGGCGGCGTTCACCCACGCGCGCTTCCACGCTTCGGTTCCATTCGTGGCCGGCCCGAGGACGGCATCCGGTACGCCATTCCAGTCGAGCCAGTCGAGGTAGAGGGTGCCGTCGGCCCGTTCGTCGGACAGCGCTTCGACGCCTATCCCGGCGATCGGTGCTCCTTCGGTTGCCGCCAGCTTCCACTCGAAGGTTTGTTCCTGCCCGGGGGAAAGCTCGCGCGCCGGGCCACGCTGGAGGTCGAGCGCGTTCTCCTGCCCGTACGTGCGCAGGTACAGGCCGCAGCGGACCGGTCTGGAAGCGTCCTGGCCGAGCTGGAGGCGGGCGCGGACGGTCTGGCCGGGGTAGAGCGTGGGGCTGGCCATCAGGCCGTAGCCCCCGTGCGTCTGGATGCGGTCCGGCTGGAGGAAGGTCGCCGTGGCCACGCGGGCCGCCCGGCCCCGCGTCAGCCCGCTGTAGCGGATGGCCAGGGCGCGCCGGCCGGCGGCGCTGTGTCCTTCGACGTTCCGGACGGTGGCGACGCCGCGGCACTCCGGGCTCTGCTCGGAGAGGAAGCCCTGCACGCTGCCGGGATAGTCGAAGTGGTAGCGGGCGCCGGCCTTCGGCGGCTGCCGGGCCTCGCCTGCCAGGGCGTGCCCGATGCCGACCACCGCGTCGGCCTCTCGCACGGCGTCGGTGATGACGCGGCCACCGTCGGCGCACGGCAGATACAGACGGTCGGCGACCGGTCCGCGCCAGTCCGGGCCGGCGTCGATGCCTTCCAGCCCGAGCTTCACCCCCATTATGCAGCCGATGTTCCCCACGTTGCAGTCCGTGTCCCAGCCGCTGGTGCAGCCGATCATAAGGGCGCGCTGGAAGTCGTCGGGCGCGTAGAGCAGGGCGAGGACGATCAGGGCGTGGTTGGGCACTACGTGGCAGCCGCCGCCGTAGCTCTCGTAGCCGTACCTGTCGGCGATCCGCTCGCGTGTCCTTCGCCAGTCGCCGTCCTGCTCCTTCCACTCACGGATCTCGGCGGTGAGGCGGGCGATGGTGCTGTCGCCGGGGATCTGCGCGAGGGCAACGTCCAACAGGTCGTCCATGTCATCTTCCACGAACGCCTGCGCCACGAGGGCGGCCACGACCTGCGCGCCGTAGATGGCCTCGCCGTCGTGGCTGACCGAGCCGGCCCGTCGCGCCAGTTCAGCCGCCTGCTCGGGGTCGCCGGGAGAGACCATGCCCCAGCCGTCGATGAATATCTGCGCCCCGATCTGCTCGGCCACCACGCGGCTGTTGGTCCGGATCGATCCGCTGGCGGGGGCCTGCACGCCGTGCTTCAGGCGCAGGAACGCCGTGTGCTCCGTGCTGGTCCCCAGCCCGCCCCACCACAGGATTGTCCGCCCTTCGACGATGTAGTTCAGCCAGGTCTCGCCGATCTGCCGCGCGGCCAGGTCGAGGGAGTTGCCGTGATCGGGG
>JASFTU010000211.1:0-5077 GCA_050050635.1 Candidatus Brocadiaceae bacterium | reverse complement strand
TTGCCGAACCATCCCACCCCGTCCAGGTCGGCGCATTCGTAGACGGAGCCGGGGATCCGCTCCAGGCCCGACAGATAGATCAGCACGCCGATGATCCCGATCCAGGGGAACCCCCAGAAGATGAGCGCGGGCAGGACCAGTTGAGCGTCGCCGAGCCAGGCGGGGTTCTGGCCGGCCTCGAAGATGACCTTCCCGCCTTCCTCCACGAGCCGCGCATTGATCCACGCCAGCAGTTCCAGCAGGTTGGTGGCTTTCAGGAAGCTGTTCAGCAGCCCGACCACCGGGTCGTAGAAGAACTTCCATATCAGCAGACCCACCATCCACGGGATGACCATCGGCACCACAAAGAGCAGACGGTATATGTACCGGGCCCTATCGTTGGTGATACGATGGATGACGACCGCCGTGGCAATGGAGGGAACCATCTTGAACAGGCTGGCCACGAACAAGATGCCCACGACGACGAAGGCGTGGGCCAGCTTGGCGTCGACGAACGCATTGCTGTAGTTCTCCAGTCCCACGAAGGTCGCCAGTTCGTCCCCGTTCCAGCGGAAGAAACTGTGGTAAATGCCGCTGAATGCCGGGTAGTACATGAACATGGCGATCAGGATGAGCGAGGGCAGCAGCAGGAGGTAGAGCGGCCAGTAGGACCTCAACTGCCCCAACCTGACTCTCTCGCGTGCCATATCCTGTCAGTCCTGTTCTTCCTCTTCGGCCTGCTCTTGCTCGGCCCAAAGCCGTGCGTGCTTCAGCCACACGCGGATGGCGTGGTCACGCGCGTTCCGCTGCCCCCCGTACGCTTCGATGATGCGCCTCAACTGCTTGCTCGCCTCGCCGGTCACCGCGTCGGTGGCGCCGGGGGCGCCTACCAGAGCGGCCCGTCGCAGCCCCGCAAAACGCAACTGCTGGTCCAGGGTCTGCTCCATGTCCCGGATGTGGTCGTCAACGCCCTTCTCCAGGTCCGGCCTGTACTCCTTGACGTACTCCTTGACGAAAAGCTGGTAGTCCTGGGCCCCGGACAGGTAGAGCGGTTCGTGCTGGTCGTAAGCAAGCTTGGTGTTCGGCCCGTAGTACTCCAGCGCACTGGAGAAGCCCTCCACGCGCGGCCGGAAGGGCTTCAGCTCGGGCCGGAGTCCGGCACCGCGGATTACCGGGATCCAGCACATCCGGCGGTTTAGCTCCTCATTGTTCTTCAGTGAGGAGGCGAACCGGAGGAAGTCCAGCGCGGCCTCGGGATAGCTGGAGAACTTGGCGATGGCGAAGGGGAATGCCCCCCGGGTGTCGGCTTCGCTCGGTTGACCGGCCACGTAGGGACCGTATTCCGGGTGGTCCCTGGACGGCAGCGGGAAATCCGCAACCGCGACCTCGAACTCCGTGCCCGTCGCAAGGCTGGAGTAATCCCAGCTTCCCGTCGGGATCATGGCAGCTCGCCTCTGGACGAACAGGAACTGGGCCTGATCGCGGTCCATGGAGGTCGCCCCCGGCGGAGACTCCTCGGCAATCTGGCGCATGATCCCGAAGTGGCCCTGAATGGCGGGTTCCAGCATGGACATCTGGCCCGAGTAGAAGGGCCCGGAGTACTCCATGGGGCTCACCGTGCCGTCGTAGTCCACGTCCAGGCGGTCCAGGTAGTCCGCCGTCATAGCGATGCGGTAGATCTGCCCGAAGCGCTCGAAGCTGTACTGGGAGCCGGCGATGGGGACGAACTCCGTCCACTTTTTGTCCCCCGTTCGCTCGTACATCCGCCGGGCATGATCGCGCAGCGCGTCGCACATCTCCAGGAAGTCCTCGAAGGTCTCCGGGAATGGGGCTCCCTTCTGCTCGGCCGGCCAGACGGCCTCGACCATGTCCTTGTTGTAGTAGAGGCGGACGGTGAAGGCGGACAGCGGGACGCGGAAGTAGCTCTGGAGCTGTTCTTCGTAGCCACCTTCCATGTCATCGAAGTAGGTCTGCCGCCAGGAGGTCTCCTCGAGGGCGGTGCCCTTGTTGTAGGGATTGGGTTGCTCGACGTACTCGTCCAGCAGCAGGAAGTAGCGGGCATAGAACTTGCGCCACAGCTCGTCTGATCCGCCCAGGCCGCACTCGATCATGTCGGGCGCCGTCCGGCCTATCAACTGGGTGTTGACCCACCGGAAGTAGCCCTCCTCGGGGATGAGTATCTGGCGGATCTGCACGTCGGGGTGCAGCTCTTCATACTCGCCGATCAGCCAGTTGAGCGCATCACGTATGCCCGGCTCCAGTTGCCAGTGAGCGATGCGCAGGACCTTCTTCCGCTGCTCACCCGGTCCGCCCCCCCGGCCGCGGAAGAAGTTGGTGGCCACCACGCCGCTGGAGGCCACATACACCGCGACCAGTAACAGCAGCGCGGGGTATCGCTTCAGCGTGTCCCACAGCTTGCGCACCTTCAGCGCTCCTCCTCGTTCTCCGCCTGCATCTTCCGCACCCGTTCCAGGCTGAGCCGTGCGCGGTGGAAAAGCTGGCTGCGTTCGAAGTTCTCCACGTAGCGGGCGTAGTACTTCTCAGCCAGGGGGTAATCCTGCAGTTCCAGCTCTGCGATGCGGGCGATCTGCCAGCAGAGCGTGGCCCGCGTCCGAGTGGAAACGATGCCCGCCTCCAGCGCGGCCTCCAGATGCTCCACGCCGGTCCGGTATTCCTTGCGTTCGATGTAACGGGCCGCAAGTGTCATGTGCATCACACCGCGCAGCCGGCTGTCCGGCCGGTTGCTCACCCGCTGTTCCAGCAGCGTCAATCCCCGGCTAACCTGGCTGTCCGGCGGGAAGCTCCAACCCCCGACGGCCTCTGCGTCGCGACGCGCTTTGAACAGCGAATCCGCCAGGTAAAGCGCCGCCTCGTCGGCCTCCCCGCTCTGGGGGAACTCGTTGATCAGTTCCGTCAGGAGCAACTGACCGCTGGCCGTCTCTCCCCGCGCCAGGTCAACCAGAGCCTTGCCCATCTTGCCCTGCCGGCGCGCCGCCTCGAGGGGGAGCTTCTCCAGGCGCACGTAGTGCTCGCGGGCACGGTCCAGATCCGGATTGGTGCTCAGGTGGTAAGTAGTGGCAATCCCCAGAAGGGCCGAGGACAGCTGTTCCTGCGTCAGGTCTCCGGACTCCTCGACCTTCCGGAAGCTCGCGACGGCGAAATCGAAGTCCCCCGTCGAGTAGGCGCGCCATCCCTGCTCGAGCAGCTGGTCAACGCTGCCGGAGGCACTCGCCTGGCCGCAGCCCGGCAGGACGGCCAGAAAGGCCAGCAGCAGAACCACTGTCGCGCAACGTGCCCTCAATCCGCACTCCTTCGGTGCGTGGGAGCTGATTCGGCAGGGTACTGTACAGATATGGCTGTCGCTGTCAAGCAAACGTGCCCCTGCCCGCTATGCACGGAATAACTGGCCCATCCGCCTGCCCAGAAGGATGCCTGCGGCCATCAGGGACACGCCCAGGAACACCATGGCCCAAACCCCGAGCGCGCTGGCGATGTAGGGGCCGTCCTCGATCCGTTGGACCAGCACGTAGATGGCCTTGGTGATCGGGTAGAACTCCTCCTTCATGGCCAGGATCAGGCTATCGCTTACCTCCAGCATGGCAAAGGAGAACACCAGTATCCCGCCCGCCACCAGATTGGCGCTGAGAAGGGGCACGGTCACGCGGACCATGGCCTTCAGCGGAGGGCTGCCCAGGTTTACTGCGGCCTCCTCGAGCTGCACGTTGACCTGCTGGAAGCCCGCATAGGCGGCCCTCACCATGTAGGGCAGACGCCTGACGCCGTAGGCGATCACCAGCAGCGGAATGGGGTTGTCCCTCGGGTCGAGCGCGTTGCGGGCCGCGAGCAGAGCCCGATAGAACGGATTATCCACGGTCTCCAGCGGCACGCTGGAGAAGGCGGCCACGTAGCCGAAAGCCAGCACGAGCCCCGGTATGGCCAGCGGAAGCATCACCAGGGCGTCCAGCACGCTGGACCCGCGGAAGGCGTGGCGAACCAGCAAGTACCCGATCACCACGCCCAGCGCGAGGTCCAGGGCCGTGCTCAGTCCGCTGAAGAGGATGCTGTTCCGGATGCTCGAGAGCGTCAGTTCGTGCCCCAGGGCGCTCTCGAAGTGGCCCAGCGTGTAGCTGGTCGGCAGCACGCTCATGAACCATTCGCGCTTCAGAGCAGTCAGGATCACCGCCCCGTGGGGGAGGCACGCCAGCCCGACCACGGCGAGGATGAACAGCACCATCAGGGAGGAGGCCAGCCGCCCCGGCCGCTTCTCAGAGCCCTGCACCGGCCCGCGCGTGAGCGACTGGTAGGCGCGCAGGCCGAACGTGCGCTTGGCTGTCAGGTATATCAGCACGGTCATCGCCAGCACGCCCACCACCAGCGCGTAGCCCTGGGGATTGCGGGAGAGGTCGATGACCTGGTTGAAGATCTGCACGGGAACCACCCGCGTGTAGCCGAAGATCAACGGCGTCCCCAGGTCGGTGAACGCCCAAATGAAGACGATGACCGACCCGGCGAACAGGCCGGGCATCATCAGGGGCAGCGTGATCCTGCGGAACAGCCCCAGCCCGCTGGAGCCCATGTTGACCGCCGCCTCCTCCAGCGACGGGTCCACGTTGGCCAGGGCCGCGGCGAAATTCAGGTACATGATCGGGTAGAGGTGAAGGACTTCCAGGATGACCACTCCCCAGAAGCGCGCTCCCCCCAGCCAGTCAACTGGAGCGCCGATCAGGCCCGCCCGCAGCAACAGGAGGTTCAGGGAGCCGAAGCGCGCCAGCACCTGCCGCATGCCGATGGCGCCGACGAACGGCGGCATGATCATCGGCAACAAGAGCAGGCCCGTGAGCAGTGACTTCGCCGGGAAGCGATACCGGACCACCACCACCGAGAGGGGAAGAGCGATGGCCGCCGTCAGCACCGTGACGACGCAGCCCAGCGCGAGGCTGTTCAGTATGGACTGGCGCGTGAGCGCGTCGGTGTAGAAGTACTTGAAGAACTCCAGCGTGAAGTGCCCGCTGTCGAACGGCAATCGGTTGATCTCGTCCGGGAAGGCGGCCTCGAGAAGGCGGCGGTTAAGCCGCACAACGTGCTCCCCCGGAAGCGC
>JASFTU010000210.1:0-5077 GCA_050050635.1 Candidatus Brocadiaceae bacterium | reverse complement strand
TGGTCACCGGTCTTCTTCGGGCTGCACGCCATCGGCTGGGGGCTCGCGCTCGTCATCGTCCTCTGGTGTGCCGTCCTCGCCACGATGATCGCGTTCTGGCGCGTGGCGGCCGTCGCCGGCGCGCTGCTCCTGCCCTATCAGCTCTGGCTCACCCTGGCGGCCGCCCTCAACCTGGCGATCTGGCGGATGAACGCCTGAGTCGGATGCTCTCAGCCGGAGCTCCTGCACGGCGCAGTAGAGCACCGGCACGGTGAACACGCTGATCAGCACCACCAGCATGCCGCCGAACGAGGGTATGGCCATCGGCACCATCACGTCGGAGCCGCGTCCGGTGGAGGTCAGGACGGGGATGAGGGCCAGTATGGTGGTGGCCGAGGTCATCAGGCAGGGCCGCAGGCGCGTGGTCGCTCCCCGAACGGTGGCCTCGCGTGCCTCCGCGACCGACCGTGGGCCGTGCTCAGCGAAGCTGCGGTCCAGGTAGCTGGCGATGACCACGCCGTTGTCGGAGGCTATCCCGAACAGTGCCAGGAACCCGACCCAGACGGCGACGCTGAGGTTCACCGGGTGCACCTGGAACAGGTCACGCAGGTTGACCCCGAACACCCCGGCGTCCAGGAACCAGGGCTGCCCGTAGAGCCATATCAGGATGAAGCCGCCGCCCCAGGCGATCAGGATCCCGCTGAAAACCACCAGCGTGGTGCTCACGGATCGGAACTCCAGATAGAGGATCATGAAGATCACCAGCAGCGCGGCGGGAAGAACGACGGACATCGTCCTGCGCGCCCGGACCTGGTTCTGGTAAGTGCCGGCGAAGCTGTAGCTGACGCCGGCCGGGAGGACCAGCTCGCCGCTCTCGACTTTGCGCGCCAGGTAGCGCCTGCAGGCCTCCACCACGTCCACCTCCGCGTAACCCGGTCGCCGGTCGAAGACGACGTAGCCGACCAGGAACGTGTCCTCGCTCTTGATGGCCTGTGGGCCGCGGACGTAGCGGATCTCCGCGAGTTGCTCCAATGGTATCTGGGCGCCGCCGGGAGCGGCGACGAGGATGCGCCCGAGACTCTCGATCCGGTCGCGCAGCTCGCGCAAGTAGCGCACCCGCACCGGGTAGCGCTCGCGGCCCTCGACGGTGGTGGTGACGTGCCGGCCCCCGATGGCCACCTCGATGGCGTCCTGCACCTTGCGGATGCTCACGCCGTAGCGGGAGGCCGCTTCGCGGTCAATGTCGATCTCCAGGTAGGGCTTGCCCACGATGCGGTCGGCGATGACGGCGCTCGGCTCCACGCCCGGCACCTCCTTCAGCAGCCGTTCGATGTCCAGCCCCGCCCGCTCAATCGACTCCAGGTCGGGACCTCGGACCTTGACGCCCATGGGGGCGCGCATGCCGCTCTGCAGCATGACGAGCCGCGCGGCGATGGGCTGCAGCCTGGGAGCCGACGTGGTGCCGGGGATGCTGCCGGCCCGCACGATTTCCTCCCAGATGTCGTCGGGGCTCCGGATGTGATCCCGCCACTGCCGGTAGGGCCGGCCGTCGCGATCCGGCACGAGTTCCCCGGCTGCGTCCCGCACGAACTCGTCACGTGCCCGGTCGTAGCGGAAGGTCAGCCGCCGACCATCCTCGTCGGTCCGGTACTCCGGTTTGTACGTGATGAGGGTCTCTATCATGGAGACCGGCGCGGGGTCCAGCGCGCTGTCCACGCGTCCGATCTTGCCCACCACCTGTCGGATCTCCGGTATGGCGCGGAACGCCATGTCCTGCTTCTGCAGCACGTCCATCGCTTCCCCGATGGAAGCGTGCGGCATGGTCGTGGGCATGTAGAGGAAGGACCCCTCGTCGAGGGGCGGCATGAACTCCTTGCCCAGCCCCGGGAAGGCGCGGGAGGCAGAGGCCCACAGCCCGGTCTGCTTGAGTCTCTCCGGGAGGAAGCCGAAGACGCGGTGCGCGCCGAGCCAGACCGTCGCTCCCAGCAGGACCACCACCGCCGGGGCCACCATCGCGAGCACCTTGTGCCGCAAGAACCACCGCAGGGAGGGTTCGTAGATGAGCCGGATCAGCCCGAAGAGCCCCAGCAGGCCGGCGATGAGGCCGGCCACGAAGGCCAGGTTGCGCAGGAACCCGCGCTCGGGCCCGAGCGGCTCCCAGTAACGGGACAGCACCACCACCGCCACGGCGAGGGCGGCGAGGCCGGCCACCCGGAGGCCGCCCCGTCGCAGGGGCGGGGGTAGCCCGGAGCCCCACAGGTGCCACGCGCCCACTGCAGCGAGCGCTCCGCCCGACAGCCACCACCCCTGCCAGATGCCCAGCGCCGGGCCGGCCAGGATGAGCCCGCCGAGCAGCAGACGTCTCAGCCGTGCCGAACGTGCCTTGCGTGCGAACAGGAAGTAGGCGCCCGCCGGAACGACCGTCAGTGCCACGACCACGGAGGCCACCAGCGCGAAGGTCTTGGTGAACGCGAGCGGCTTGAACAGCTTCCCCTCCGCGCCGCTCATGGCGAACACCGGCAGGAAGCCCACCACGGTCGTGGCGACCGCCGTCACCACGGCCCCACCCACCTGCCGGGTCGCGCGATAGACCAGGACCAGCCGGTCCTCCTCGGGTCCCGCCCCCTCCAGGTGACGGAGCGTGTTCTCGCAGACGATGATGCTCATGTCCACGATGGTTCCGATCGCAATGGCGATGCCGGAGAGGGAGACGATGTTCGCGTCCACGCCGAACAGGCGCATGGCGATGAAAACCATCAGCACGGCCATGGGCAGGGCCGCGCCGATCAGCAGGGACCCCCGCAGGTGCATCACCGATACGATGACGACGATCACGGTGACCATGATCTCCGCCGTCAGGGCGTCGTTCAGAGTCCCCAGCGTCTCGTGGATCAGGCCGGTCCGGTCGTAGAACGGCACGATGGTGGCCCGGCTGAGGTTGAGCCACGCGGGCCAGCTCCGCCGCGGCCGGGTGCGGAGCCAGCGGAGCCAGTCCTCGTGCTGCCCGAGGGCGCCGTCGTAGGGGGGAAGACCCTGCTCACGGGCGAACGTCCGGACCGCACTCGGACGGGTGCGCTCCCAGTCCACCACGGCTTTCGCGGGGAGGCCGGGGGCGATCTCCGCGATCTTCGCCTTCACGTTCTCTATGGCCGCCAGGGGGTTGCGTCCATACCGCACGACGACGACGCCCCCGACGGTCTCCGCCCCGTCCTTGTCCAGTGCCCCCCGGCGCAGCGCCGGTCCGAGCCCCACGTGCGCCACGTCGCCGATGCGCACCGGAACGTTGTCCCGTGCCTTGATCACCGTCAGCTCTATGTCCCGCAGGTTCTCCACGAACCCCAGCCCCCGGACGACGTACTCGGCCCGGTTCAGCTCGATGGTGCGGGCGCCGACGTCGACGTTGGATGCGCGGACGGCGTTGAAGATTTCCTCCAGCGTGACGCCGTATGCGCGCATGGCGTCCGGGTCCACATCCACCTGGTATTCGCGGACGAATCCGCCGACCGACGCGACCTCGCTGATGCCGTCGGCCGCCATCAGCGCGTAGCGGACCTGCCAGTCCTGCACGGTACGGAGTTCGTCCAGGTCCCAGCCTCCGGCCGGCGTACCGTCCGGGTCCCGCCCCTCCAGCGTGTACCAGAAGACCTGCCCAAGGGCTGTCGCGTCGGGGCCGAGTGCGGGTCGCACGCCCTCCGGCAGGACGCCGGCGGGCAGGCTGTTCAGCTTCTCCAGCACCCGGCTGCGCGCCCAGTAGAAATCGACGTCCTCCAGGAAGATCACGTAGACGGTGGAGAACCCGAACATCGAGAAGCTGCGCACGGTCTCCACGCCGGGCATGCCCAGCAGGGCGCTCGTCAGGGGGTAGGTGACCTGGTCCTCGACGTCCTGCGGCGAGCGCCCCTTCCATTCGGTGAACACGATCTGCTGGTTCTCGCCGATGTCCGGGATCGCGTCCACCGGCACGGGATCGCGCGGCAGCCCGCCGAGGCGCCAGTCAAAGGGGGCGATCAAGACCCCCCAGCTCGCCACGAACAAAACGAGCAGCATCACGACCACCCGGTTGTCCAGGCAGAAGCGGATCACGGCGTCCACGACCGACGCGTGGGCCGACCGGCCGGGCTGCTGGAAGGGTCCCTCACTCATCGCCTCTCCGAATGCCGGAATCCGGGGAGCCGGAGAGCGTCTCCATCACCGATCCGCACTCCAGCATGGAGGCGCCGAAGTAGGGGTTGTGCGCTTCGGGGACGGCCTGCAGCCAGTCGGCTCCCGTTCCCGCGAAGGCCATGGGGCAGTGCAGCCGGTAGATGGGCGGCAGCTCGGCGCTCGGGAGCCTGCGGAGCAGGCGGGCCAGGTCGCCGGAGAGTTTCCGGAAGTGGCTTCGCTGCTCCTCCAGCTCTGCCGTGCCGGCTAGGCCGGCAAGCCGCTCACTCAACTTCGCGAGGGGGGGAGCCGGCGTGCCGATCGTCTCAAGCGCCTGCATAGCGTTGCGTGCGGCAGCGCGTGCCCGGGAAGGGTCGTCGCCGGCCAGGGCGCGGTGGAGCTCCCCGTAATGCCGCCAGAGCCCGTCGAACCGGGCGACGATGCCTTCCGGCACGTGGCCGGCGGCCAGGGGCCGCTCTGCTTGGTCACCGTCGTGACCGTCTTCGGATGACACGGGCGCGAAGTGCGAGCGGACCTGCCGAACGTGTCCGTCCAGCAGCCCGGCGACGCGCCGTGCTTCGCGCATCGTCCGGGCGCGCGATCCCTCGAACGCATCGTTGCCGAGGAGCATGGCCTGCTCCCGCCAGATCACCGCCACGTCGGGCGGCAGGCGGGAGGCGTCGACCGATTCGATCCGCCGGCCCAGCTCCTGGAACAGGCTCCGTGCCCCGTCGAGGGCCCCGTCGGCCAGCGCGTCGGCTATGGCGGGACGGAGGGACGTAACGGCGTCCAGTTCGCGCAGGAAGTCCTGCGGCGCCGGGCCGGCGACCGGCTCCCCGTCCGCCGCCGACGGCCGGGGCGAGGGATGATGCTGATGGACGGCGGCCGCGGCCCCCGGCTCGGGCGCCATCATGCTGGGCCTGGCGCGGATCTGCAGGGCGCTGTCTATCTTGAAGTT
>JASFTU010000209.1:0-5081 GCA_050050635.1 Candidatus Brocadiaceae bacterium | reverse complement strand
CACGTGGGGGCCCTTTATGATCCTGGACCGGGATATGCCCGGTATGGAGCACTACCTGCTGATGCGGCGCTTCTTCCACGAGGTGGTGCCTTTCCACCGCGTCCGTCCGGCCCAGCAGATTGTCAGCGGGGGCGAGTACGAACCGGGCAGCCGACCTCTGGCCCTCGCCGACGAGGAGCTCGGCCTGGTGGCCCTCTACCTGCCGACCGGGGGCGAGGCATCCCTGGCGCTGCCGGCAGAGAAGACCTACTCGGCGCGATGGTTCGACACCCGTACCGGCGCGCTGAGCCAGGCGTCGCCTGAGCGGGGTGAGGGTGGCGTCCGGATCGTCGCTCCCGGGGGCGCCGGTGAGCACGCCCGGGACTGGGCGCTCGTCCTCGAGGCGGAGTAGCGGGAGCGGGAAGGAAATACTCGCGCCGAGCTGCTGGAAGGCGACCGATGTGAGAGCGTGGCTCTACCATCTGCTGCTTGTGCTGCTCCTGATCGCTGCGGGTTGTGCCCTTCCGCGACGGCGGAAGGAGGGTGGCGCGGTGGTCTTCCTGCTGGATTCCCCTGTCAACCCCGACTTCGTGGCCGGACGGGTGGTGGGCCTGCGTTCGGCGGACGTCACTCACGGCAGCCTGGTCGCCCGCGTTTTGGGTGGCTATTTCCGGGGAGAGCTGGTCTCCATCGCCGTCGAGGATTTCGCAGGAGGCGTGGACCGCGAGCTGTACCTGGACGGTCTGAGGCGGGTTCTGGAGTACTCGCGGGAAAGCCCCTCCCGGAGGGTGGTGGTCAACGTCAGCCTCGCCGCCTCCGACCCCGACCCGCGGGAACGGGAACTCCTCGAGGCGCTGACGGCGGAAGGCGTCCTGGTTGTCGCGGCCGCCGGGAACGAGGACAGCGACGCACTGCGCTACCCGGCCGCCCTGCCGGGCGTGGTGGCCGTGGCCAGCGCGACGCGCCGGGGCAAGGCGCTCCACTCCAACTATGGGCGCTGGATTGACATAGCGGCCTCGGGGGACATCAGTTTCCTGGACTTCGAGTTCCTGCCCTACGAGAGGCTGCGCCGGGAGATGGAGGCGCGGGGCACGTCCTTCGCAGCGCCGAGGGTCGCGGGAACTATTGCTTTCCTGCTGGATCACCGGCCGGGCCTGTCCCCCGTGCAGGCCTGGGAGCTCGTGCGGAACACGGCGCGGCCCGTAGACGACGAGCTGTTCGCTCGGGGTATGCTGGGCGCCGGGCTGCTGGACGTGCGCGCGTCCCGCGCGAGGGTGGTTCCCGGCTACAGCTTCCTGCACTTCGTCCTGCCCGTCTGCGTGTGGGTTCTGACCGGTGTGCTCAGCGTCTACCTCTGCATCCGCTTCGGCTTCCTGGGCATGTTCGCGACGGTGATGATCTGGATCCTTGTCCTGCCGGCGTCGTACGTCGCCGTCGTCGAACTCGGACGGTGGCTGGAGTTCGTGGGACGTGGAAGCCTGATTGTGGGCCTCGGTGCCGCCTCCATTCTCTGCGCGGGGAGCGCCCTGGCCCTGGTGGTGATGCGCTGGAACGTGCTGAAAACAGCAATTGCCACTGCCGGCCCCCTCGTCGTACTGATGGTGGTCGCCGCCGTGAGCCCCGCGGGCGCTCTGACCTCTCTCTACGCCGCCTGCGGTGCGGGTTTGGTGACCGTTGTCAGTGCCGCGGCCTGGGAAGCGCTCGTCCGCCGGCGCATCGCCGATGTCCGCTCCCTCTCGCCCTCGGCCGGGGCGGAGGTCACCGACATGCTGCTTCGAATCCTCCACCGTACGCTGGACGTGCGACTCCGCCGGGCCGCCATCGAAAAGCTGGGCGAGCTGGGGGGACCGGAGTGCGTGGAGGCACTGCTCACCGAGAGGCGGCTGCCGGAAGCGGCGGTTCACGCGCTGGCGACGCTCGCAGAGCGGAACGCCGTCGCCTTCGAGCCGTGGATCCACGGGTGGCACGAACTGGACCGTGAGGAGCAGTCTCGCCTGCAGCGGGCGCTGACGACGGCAGGCACACCCGAGGCCGACCGGCTCGCCCGCAGCATCTCCGGCGAGGTTGCGCGACCGGAGTGAGGCCAGAGCCGTCCCCTCCATCCCTCGTGGTTTCCGCTCCCGGCCACAGGCGCTATAATGGGGCGCCGCACGGCGCAGTGAACTACGTCAGACGGGTGGCAGGATGGATCTGTTCGACCTGACGGGCAAGACCGCCCTCGTGACGGGCTCCTCGCGGGGCCTCGGGAAGGTCTTCGCGCACGGCCTGGGCCGGGCGGGGGCGGCGGTGGTGCTCAACTCCCGGCACCCCGACACGCTGGCCGAGGCGCAGGCCGAGCTGGCGCAAGAGGGAATCCAGGCCTCCACCAGTTGTTTCGACGTGACGCAGGAGGAACAAGTCGAGGCCGCTGTTGAGGAGGTCGAGGCCCAAGTCGCGCCGATCAACGTTCTGGTCAACAACGCCGGCGTGAACCTTCGCGGTCCTCTGGAGGAACTGCCCACCGAACGGTGGAAGAAGCTGATGGCCGTCAACCTGGATGGCGTCTTCTACGTCAGTCGCGCCGTCGGACGGCGGATGGTGGCCCGGCAGAACGGGAAGATCGTCAACATATGCTCGCTCATGAGCGAGGGCGGACGGCCTACGACTGCGCCGTATGCCGCAAGCAAGGGCGCCGTCAAGATGCTGACCAGGGCCATGGCGGTCGAGTGGGGTCCGAAGAACATCCAGGTCAACGGCGTCGGCCCCGGATACTTCCTGACGGAGATGACCCGGCACATGGCGGAGGATCCCGAGTGGGACCGGTGGGTCCGCGAGAGCACGCCGGCGCGGCGCTGGGGGGACCCCGAGGAACTGGTCGGCGCGGTCGTCTTCCTGGCGTCGGGGGCCTCGTCCTTCGTCAATGGGCAGATCATCTACGTGGATGGCGGCTGGCTGGCAGCGCTGTAGAGCGAACAGCGTCCCGTGCGTCCCCGCGATTCGTTGCCGCAGTAAGTAACCCACTGTTGGGAGGGGCGTTCTGCGAATGAACGGAAGAGACAAAGCAGTTGAGCCGTTCGGTTACTGCCTCAACACGAGCACGATCCGAGGACAGGAACTGGGACTCCTGGAGGAGCTTGGGGTTGCGGCCGAGGCCGGCTACGACGCCGTCGAGCCGTGGGTGCGGGAGTTGGATGCCTACATCCAGCAAGGCGGCACGCTGAAGGAGGTCCGCCGGCGAGCCGAGGGCCTGGACCTGACCATCGAGAACCTGGTCGGGTTCTTCGACTGGGTCGTGGACGACAGCGAGCAACGCCACGCCGGGCTGGAGGAGGCGCGCCGGAACATGCATATGGCGAGTGAGGTCGGGTGCACGAAGCTGGCGGCCCCGCCCTCCGGGGCGACCGACGTGGAAGGGATGGACCTCCTGGCTGCCGCGGAGCGCTACGCCGACCTGCTGCGGATCGGCGAGGAGTATGGTGTCATCCCCGTGGTCGAGTTCTGGGGCGTCTCGAAGACGCTGGGCCGGCTGGGGGAGGCCGTGCTGGTCGCCGTGCAGAGCGGACACGAGGACGCCTGTGTGCTCGCCGACGTGTTCCACATGTACAAGGGCGGCAGCCCGTACGAGGGCCTCCGCCTGCTGGGTCCGCGCACGCTCGGATTGGTCCACGTGAACGATTTCCCCGCGGACCCGTCGCGCAGCCGCATCACGGACGCCGGGCGCGTCTACCCGGGCGATGGAGTCGCACCTCTGCCGCGGATACTCGGGTACTTGCGCGAGATCGGGTTCCGTGGCACGTTGTCCCTGGAGTTGTTCAACCAGAGCTACTGGGAGCAGGATGCTCTGACCGTCGCCCGGACCGGGCTGGAGAAGATGCGAAGGCTGGTCGGTGAGGCGACGGAGACTGGAGGGTGATGAGCCGCGCATTATGAAGAGGGAGGAGAAGATGCAGGACCTTGTGACGCTCGTCGTTGTGTTGTCTGTCGTGGCGGGCGGCTGCGCCCTCGCGGTGGAGGGCGGCAGCCTGGCCGAGTCGGAGGTGGAGAAGGTTGCGGATGGCTTCAAGTTCACCGAAGGGCCGATGTGGCACCCGGACGGCTACCTGATCTTCAGCGACATCCCGGCCGACACGATCTTCAGCCTGCGTGAGGGCGAGACGGACGTGTTCCGTCGCCCCAGCGGGAACTCCAACGGCCTGACCTTTGATAACGACGGCCGGCTCATCGCCTGCGAGCACGGCAACCGTCGCGTCTCACGCACCGAGCCGGACGGCCGGGTCGTGGCTCTCGCCGCGCGCTATGAGGGGAAGCGCCTCAACAGCCCGAACGACGTGGTGGTGAAGTCCGACGGCGCCGTTTACTTCACCGATCCCCCGTACGGCGTCCGGCCGGACGAGCGAGAGCTGGACTTCCAGGGCCTGTACCGCATCAGCCCGGAGGGAGAGCTGACTCTCCTTGCGGATGACTTCAACAAGCCGAACGGCCTGGCCTTCTCGCCCGACGAAGAGGTGCTCTATGTGGCCGACACGCAGGAGCAGCACGTCCGGGCGTTCGACGTCCAGGCCGACGGGACGCTGGCCAACGGGCGGGTGTTCTACGAGGTGTCGCCCCCCGAGCGGCTCGGCGCCGACGGGATGAAGGTGGACACGGAAGGTAACCTCTACATCGCGGCGACGGACGGGGTCGTCATCGTCAGCCCCCAGGGGGAGCACCTGGAGACCATTCCGGTGGCCGAACGTCCGGCGAACCTGGCATTCGGCGACGACGGGCGCACGCTGTACCTGACGGCACAGCACTCCATCTATCGCGTGAGGACGAAGCACGCGGGCACGGTCTATGCGGGGCGGTTCCTCCGTTCGCGCTAGCGTCCGACGGCGCTAACTGCCCGGCATCCAGTGGGGATCCTTACCCCACCACTTGACGGTACAGCCGATGGCCTTCGTGCTCGGGACGGAGACAGCCCGGCCGGTCAGCACCTCATCGAGTGCTTCCCGGAGGTCGTGCCGGCCAACGGCTTCGGGGTCATGCGGGTTGTCGTCGATGCGGCCTTCGTAGACGACTTTGCGATCCTGGTCGAGCAGGAACACGTGGGGCGTGCGGACCGCCCCGTAGGCCGTGGCGACTTC
>JASFTU010000208.1:0-5085 GCA_050050635.1 Candidatus Brocadiaceae bacterium | reverse complement strand
GGGGCGATGCGCGCCGCGCGCTCGAGCGTCGGGCGCATGAGGGCCGGGTTCATCCACCCCTTGCCGGCCAGGTCGGCGACGAGCAAGTAGTGATCGAGATAGTACCGCCGGTAGCGCGCCGGGAAGAACGGGCTCCCGACGAGAGAGGGGAAGTCGTAGTACAGCGCGGCCGCCGTCAGCAGTCCATGGACGGCCTGCGGCTGGGCGATCAATTCCTGGCGCGGCGGCACGAGTCGCGCGTAGTAGGCATTGTAGGACCGGTCTGCCACCCAGAAGCCAAACCATGCGATGTAGGCAAGCGCCAGGCACACCACGATCGCGTACACAAGGCGCCGTCTCCACAGCGCCCAGAGCATGGCGCCGCAGAGAGGCGCCGCCGCGAAGAGGGAGGTCGCCGTCCACCTGAATTCCGGGCGCGCGCTGAGGAAGACGCTGAAGATGCCGAAGAAGACCCAGAATATGACGAGCAGCAGCCTCGTGCACTCGTCCCGACGGGTGACGTGGGCCCACGCGACGGCGGCCAGCAGGAGCAGCCCGCTCACCAGACTCATCACCGGGTACTCGGACACCCGGTTCGACAGCTTGTAGTACAGCGGGGCGATGTAGAGAGACAACGGGCCCCAGCTCAGGCCGAGGCCGCCGAGCCGATGTGCGCGGTCGGTGTAGTCCTCGGACAACTGACTGCGGAGATCGGGGTCGGTCAGGCAGATGTAGGCGACGGGCAGGCAGATGGCCACCGCCACGAGGACCCCGACGTACGGGGGCCATCGCCGCAGCCACCGGCGGTTCTGCGCGCTCAGGGCGAGGTAGATGGCGAAGGCAGGGAAGAGCACGAGCGTGTGCTCGGACACGAGGGCGCCGACGCCGAGCACGGCCCCGGCTGCCACCAGGAACCACGGCCGGTTTTCCTGTAGAGCGCGCCAGAACAGGTAGATGGCGAGGGCGGAGAAGAAGAGGTACGACCACTCCAGGGCGAACCGTGAGACCCCAATGTGGTAGCCGTTGAAGCACATCAGGGAAAGTGCGAGCACGGCAGGCCACGGGCCCCAGGCCCGGCGCACGAGAGCAAAGATGATCCAGCAGGTCGCGGTGCCCAGGACCACGCTCATGGTCCGGAAGCCGAGGATGTTGTGCCCGAGTATGAGCGTGCCGAGCTTCGCGATGTAGAGCTGGCCCGCGAGGTGGCGGCCCCAGCCGTGCAGCGGCAAGTTGGCCGAGCCGGGGGTGAGGCAGATCGCGTCGGCGCGATGGACCAGTCCGACCTCCTCCCACGGCATCGGCGCCGTCGTGGCCGCGAAGTACCGGATGCCGAAGGCGACCGCCATGAGCGCCGGCACCAGCACCCTTACCGCCTTGGTTGACTGATCCGTCCCACGCATGGTCGTCGCTCAACATCCACGGCGGCGGTGCCGCGCGTCGGCTATCGCCCGATTCTCACCTCATCGGCCGGGGCGCCCTCCAGTGTCCGGAGCAGTTCCCTGGCCGGCTCCACGTCAGGGCGAAGGTCCAGAGCCAACCGCAAGTGGCGCCGCGCCCGCTCCTCCTCGCCGAGGCGCGCACAGATGGCCGCGAGGTTGTAGTGCGCTATGGGAGCCCCGGGCGCCAGATACACGACCCGCTCGGCATGCCTCCTGGCACTGGCGTAGTCGCCATCGCGCCAGCAGGCGTATGCCAGATCGCGCAGGGCGAAGATGTCATAGCGATCGCGCCGCACCCGCGCCTCAAGCGCCTCCCGGCTCGGAACCGGCTGCGCCCCGGCGCCGTCCCAGCACAGTGGCCCGAAGGCTGCATACCACTCCCGGTTCGCCCTGTCGGTATCCCCCCGCTCCCGGTATATGCGCGCCAGCATCTGGTGCGCGCCACAGATTGACCCGTACGTCGTGTCCTGCTGCAGCACTGCCTCCAGGTGCGGAATGGCCTTGTCGTAGTCGCCGGCCTCCACGTACACGCCGGCAATGCTGTAGTGCTCCAGATCGGTCTGGAACTGCGCATCAATGCTCCACGTCCAGTAGTTCCACGCATTGAGCCACCAGAAGAGGCTGGCCAGTGGCACGGTCGCGCAGATGATGTGCACCCAGCGCCTCCGGTGCAGCGCCACCAGCCACCATCGGCCGCCGAGGACCGCAAACAGTATCATTGCCGGCACGATGGGCAGCCGGTACCGTGCCTGGACGCCAAAGACGAGGGCGGTGAGGACGTACACGCAGACGAGCCCGTAGAGCAGAATGAGCTCACGCCATCGTCGCCCGGCCACGGCCATGCCGAGCAGCGCCAGCGGCGCAACGATGCCGAAGTGCAGCAGCGGCCGCCGTCCGAGGCGATGCAGTTTGTCGTGCTGGGAGATGGCATCGGGCACTTCGTAGCGATGGAAGAAGAAGTAGAGCTTGCGCGCCTCCAGCAGGAGCCATTCGCCCGGATGCTCGCGTACGAACGCCAGCGCGCGGCCCATCCAGAAATGGGACGCCTCCGAATGGGTGAGCTCCCGGCCGACCATCCGGCTGGCGAGCTCCCGGGTGACGCGGTGCGTTGGATCGACCTCGCCGGATCGCGCCAGGGGCACGCCGTGCGGCCAGAAGTAGGAGGGGCCGCGGTCCAGAGCGTTGTTCGAGATGTACATGACAATGCCGGCGTCGGTCATGCTCATGACCGGGTCGCCGCTGACGACGTAGTTGCGGAGGGTGATGCTGCCGACCGGCAGAGCGCAGGCCGCGCAGAAGGCGGCCACGCTGCCGATCAGTTGGCCGCGCCCACGCCGGTGACTCCACCACAGCCACAGGAGGGCGAAGGGCGCCAGCAGGAGCACGTTGGCGCGGACCACTGCGCTGAGGCCCAGTGCCGCCCCGGCGAGGCCCCAGGCCCAGAAGCTCCGGCGGCCCCGGGCATGGATGGCCGCAAGCAGGAACACGCTGTTTGCGAGCACGACGAGGAAGGCGGGCTGGAAATCCCCCTCGTGGGCAATGGACGGTGCGTAGATGACCGCCGCGAGAGCCGCGACCGCCCCGCTGGCCCGACCGAATAGGCTCCGGCCGACGAAGTACAGCAGCACGCACGATCCCGACCCGAGGACGAGCTGAGTCACCCGCGGCCAGAACAGGGCGCTGCCAAACGCCTTGACCATCAGCACCCAGAAGTACGTGTACAGCGGGCTGGTCGTGAACGGGCCCATGGGGCCCTCGGTGACGAGTGCCGTGGCGGTGGCCGGGTAGCCGAGGAAGTCAGTGGAGCTGAGCGTGGGGTCCAGGTAGGCAAGGCGCACGCCCAGAGCCGCAACGAGAATCGCGCCGACCAGGAGCCATTCGCGCCTGTCAGCAGCGCGGCCGGCCCAGAACCCGCCGGGGGCCGGAGCGTTCTCCGCGCAGCTCTCTGACTTCCCTTGCACAGTATGAGCACCCATCAGATCGACTCCGGGGCCCTTCGGCGTCGCAGCCAGCCGTTCCCTCCGGTCCCAGGCCCGATCAACGCGAGAATGTAAGGCAGATTACGCGCTCGGCATAGAGCTTGCAATTGGCGCGGTTTTGGCATATACTACCTGTTGCCTTCATGCGTTTCCATAGCCTCGCAGGGAGGAGTGACCGTATGACCAAAACGAGAGGCTTCACGCTTATTGAGCTGCTGGTCGTCATTGCCATCATCGCCATCCTGGCGGCCATTCTGTTCCCGGTGTTCGCCAAGGCCCGGGAGAAGGCGCGACAGACCTCGTGTCTGTCGAACATCAAGCAGGTCAACCTCGCTCTGCTGATGTACTCCGCGGATGCCGACGAGAGAACACCCGCGGTCGCCGGCTGGAAATACTGCACGCCGATCATCCGGGCGAATTGGGAGATGCCGTTCCTGCTCGATCCCTACGTCAAGAACAAGGGGCTGTGGGCGTGCCCGAACTCAGCGCCCGAGCGCTTCCGGGCGGCCGGGCGCACCTGCTCTAAGAGCTACTGGGGCTGGGACATTGACTACGCCCGCAATGTGTGGCTCGGCAACCGCCCGCTGGGGATGTTCAAGGACGCGGCGCACATCATCACCTTCGTCGAGCTCAACAGCAACAACTACGCGCGGTGGATGCACTACGGCACTCAACCCACTCATTGGATGTGGAACTGGGGTCGCCACAATGACGGTGCCAACTACGCGTTCCTCGACGGGCACGCGAAGTGGATCAGCGGCGCGCGGGTCCCACACACCCGTCGCAGAACGGAACCATGGCCGGTAGAGGACTTCCGGATGCACATCACGTGGTGCCCCCGCTCGCACACACCACCGTAGTGGGGGTGAGACGCCAGCACCAATGTGCTGGCTTGACGGCGTGATGGCAAGAGCCCGCCCCGGCGGGCTCTTTCTTTGTGTGCCGGGCATGTTCGCCAGCTTGGAGGTGAGAGTCCTCTACCCAGCCTGATGGAGGCGAATGGTTAGCGAAGGGCAAGGGCGCCATCGCGAGGTGGTGTCTGAAGGAAGCCTGGAGCAAAGCCGCGACCTGACGAACAGGAACCGGATAGGAGGCAGTCGGGGCCGGACGAGTGGGCAAAGGGCCACGAAGTCCATATCCATCAAGGGCTCTGGCTGTAGATCCGGCAGGTGTGCGGCGAAGGCTGTCGAGCTTACCCCGGGAGGTCTGCGTCGTGTCTCACGGGAGGATTCTCTGAATTCTCAGTGGGACTGAGGGAGTCGTGAGGCTTCCTGACCGCGGCGCAGAAGTCAGCAGAGGGCATAGTAGATGGGCGATGCGCCCGTCGAAGGCCCGAACGATTGGCGTGGCGAGTAGGACGCGTTTCTCATGGGCGACAGGCGGCAGAAAATCCAGGCGCAGCTGTGTCTGGCCTTCGACGAGGAAAGTAGGGGTGAAGCCCCGAGGGCCTCGGTCGAAGGGTCCGAACCGTCCATGGCGGAGTGCGGAGCCGAAAGCCCGGCGGGAACGGAAGCTCTCATGGAGGAGGTGTGCCGAGCAGAGAATCTGAGGCAGGCGTTGCGACGAGTGCGAGCCAACGCCGGGAGCCCTGGCATCGACGGGATGACCGTCGGTGAGTTGCCGGGGTACCTGAGGCAGCACTGGCCCGAGATCAAGGCGCAGCTTCTGGCCGGAAGGTACCAGCCGCA
>JASFTU010000207.1:0-5124 GCA_050050635.1 Candidatus Brocadiaceae bacterium | reverse complement strand
TGGTCGCCATCCTCAAGGGACTGCGCGACGAGGGCCGTCAGCAGGGAGGAGACCCGGTGGACCTGCGTCCGGGCCTGTTTGTGGGAGCTGCCTGGACCCCGATGGGCGACCCGGTGGAGATCCGCCCGCTCAGGCTGAAGAAGAAAGTGGAGGCCGGCGCCGATTTCATCCAGACCCAGGGAGTCTACGACGTGGCCCGCTTCGCCGAGCAGATGGAGGTCGTGCGGAACATGGGCCTCCACGAACGAACGGCGGTGCTGGCCGGCATCATCGTGCCCCGGAGCCTGATCATGCTGAAGTACATGGACAGCTCCGTTGCGGGGGTCAGCGTGCCCGATTCCCTCAAGGAGCGCATGGCGAGGGCCAAGGAGTCTGCGGGTGAGGACAAGAAGGAAGCCCGGCGGAACCAGGAGAAGGAGGGGGTGAAGATCGCGGTCGAGTTGATACAGCAGGTGCGCGAGATACCCGGGGTGAAAGGCGTTCACATCCAGGCAATAGAGTGGGAGAAACGTGTGCCGGAAATCGTTGACAAGGCAGGTCTGCTTCCGAGGCCGACCTTTCCCCGACAGGAGGAGGAACATGACTCCGAGGGCGAGAATCCTCGTAGTTGAGGACGATCTGGACGAGGCCAAGCTGATAAAGATGATGCTCGAGGGTGAGAGCTATGAGACAGTCTGCGCTTTCAACGGTAAAGAAGCGCTGGCGAAGGTGGAGACTGAGAAGCCTGACCTCATCGTGCTGGACATCATGATGCCGGAGATGGACGGGTTTGCTTTCTGCTCCGAGCTCAGATCTACGCCGGGCAACGAGGATACGCCCGTGGTCCTCCTGACCGGGGTGGCCGAGCGCATACATGAAAGCAAATACCCCCTGGACGGCGTCATGAGGGCCGATGCCCAGGAGTATCTGGAGAAACCAGTGAAGGGTGAAGTGCTTCTGGAAACTGTAGCACGGCTGTTGGAATGAGCGAGGCTGCATCAGGCAGGAAGAACTGCTGGGAGTACCGGGGTTGCGGACGCGGCCCGGATGCGGCGGAGCCGTGTCTTGTCGCTGTGGATGAAGCCAGCGACGGCATCAACGGAGGGCAGAACGGGGGCAGGCTGTGCTGGGCGGTCGGCGGAACCCTTTCCGGGAGCGAAGTCCTCGCGCAGTGCGCCCGACAGACCAACTGCCTCGACTGTGATTTCCTTCATCTCGCCAGATCCGAAGAGGGGCGCTCGTTCCAGTTGCTGAAGCTGGCCCGGGGGGTCAGCGACCACGAGCAGCTCCAGCATACCATCGCCAACGTGGAATCCCTGATGGCCATCCACGAGCGGCTTCGCTCCCACTTCGACCTGAACGAAACGGTCAAGGAGATCACCGAGGAGGCCCGCAAGGTAACGGGCGCCCAGAGGAGCCTCGTTCTCTTCCTCAAGGGCGACAGGCCGGCCCTGCACGGGCAGTTTACGCTGAAAGGGAAGCCCCAGAAGGTCGTTATAGAGCTCGATGAGAACAGCGCCGTGGGGTTCGCCGCTCTCAACAACCAGATGGTCAACCTGCGGGATATCTACCAGAAACCTCCGCCTCCGGGTGTCCCTGCCTTCAACCGTGACTACGACGAGAAGTGCCGCTGCAAGACGCATTCATTCCTGGCTGTGCCGGTCAACGATCCCGGGGGCCGGGTCATAGGGGTCATAACAGCCGTCAACGCCAGGAAGGGATACTTCTCCAGCGATGACGAGTGGTTCATGGGGCAATACGCCACCGAAGTGGCGCTGGCCGCGGAGAAGCAGAAGTTCATCCAGCAGAGCGTCTCGGCCCTGCGGCTGGCCTCGATCGGCGAGACCGTTGCCGGGCTCTCCCATTGCATCAAGAACATCGCCCAGGCACTCCGGGCCGGCTCATACGTGATAAAGAAGGCCATCGGCTCCGGAGACCTCCAGCAGGTCAACGTCGCCTGGGAAATCCTCGACCGCCACATCGAACGGCTCGCCGACCTGTCGATGGACGTCCTCGCCCACGATCCCGAAGTGCGGAGGCGCTCGAAAGGTGGGGGATTGAACGGGCTGGTGGAACACGTCGTCGACTTGTTCAGAGAGGAAGCCCGTGCGCGGGCCATCGACATCAGGTTCGACCCGGGCGAGGATGTCCCTGCTGCCAGGTTCGACGCCATGGGCGTCTATCGCTGTACCGTGAACCTCATCAGCAATGCTCTGGACGCATGCCCGTTGAGCGACGGAGTGGTCACCGTCAGCACCGGGAGAACCGGGGAAGCCGAACTCATGCTCAGCGTCGCGGATAACGGACAGGGCATGGACGCGGAGACAAAAGAGGCCGTGTTCGAGCTGTTCCAGACCACCAAAGCGGACAAGGGGGTCGGTCTTGGATTGCCCACCGTGGCCGAGATCGTCAGGAAGCACAACGGCCGGATCGAGATAGAGACGGCAGCGGGCGAGGGGACCATCTTCAGAGTCTTCATCCCTGAAGATGTCGCCGTGGCTTAGAATCGGCTCCCTCCAGGTGGAGCGTGCCGACGGCAATGGTCCCGGCCAGATCATGAGTCCCAGAAGGTGACGCCGAGTCGACTGGCATCTGCGTGTCCGGTGGGCCTCCGCCACAGCGCTGCGAAACTCCTCTGCATCCCAACCTTCGCCTGTCTGTTCCTCCACCAACTCCGCCGGGCTCTTCCCCTCGCCGTCGCGGTGGACGCCCTGCGCCACGCGGTGGAAGATGTCGAGCGCGTGGCAGCCCGTGACGCGCGGGACGGCGAGCAGGACACAGGCGGTTCAGTGCCTTACGGGACATGGCTCTGAGGATTGCCCGCCGGCAACGCTGCTCCGCCGTTGCGTTCGTTGGCGGTCGCCGGTACAAAGCGCTACCGCGCTTACCTGTGGCCGGCGGATGATGGGCTATGCCTGATCGGCCTGCATGGCCAGGGCGACGCCGGCCACAGATGAGTCGGGTCGTCAGCCGCCGGGACTGCAAGGAGATGACAGACGGGAGAGCAGTCGCGGTGGGGTCGACCCGGTTGGCTCTGCCGGCGTAGAGGGAGGCCACCACGTCATGGGCAAACCTGTCGTTAGCCGCACAGCAGGAGTGCAGTTCGACCTGGGCGGGCACGTCGGTCGTTACCTGGAGGCCGTCAGTGAGCACTGGCTGAAGACTGTGCCGCTGGCGAATCCCGGGATACTGGAGATGTTCCGGGACCGCGACCGGCGGCCGCCGCGGCGGCTCGTCCCCTGGGCGGGCGAGTTCCCCGGCAAGTACCTCACGGCCGCCGTGCAGAACCTGCGAGTGACCGGCGACTCGGGTCTGCGTGCGGTGCTTTCGCGTTTCGTCGCGGACCTGGTGGCCCTGCAGGATGAGGACGGATATCTGGGCCCCTGGCCCCGGGACTGCCACCTGACCAACCGTGCCCCCAATGCCGACCTCGAGGACGGCCTCAGCTGGGATACGTGGGGTCACTACAACGTTATGCTCGGATTGCTGCTCTGGCACGAGGAGACGGGGGACGCGGACGCACTGCGCTGTGCCCGCGGCATCGCCGACATGATCTGCGAACGCTATCTCGAACCGGACGGCCCGTCGCTGGCGGAGACCGGCTCGACGGAGATGAACCTGGCGCCCGTCCACGCCCTCTGCCTGCTCCACCGACGCACGGGGGTCGGGCGCTACCTGGAGATGGCCAGGCGCGTCGTGGACACGGAGTTCCAGGCCACCGATCCCAAGGGAGCACCGCTGGCCGGCGATTACCTGCGGCAGGGCCTCGCCGCCACGCCCTTCCACCGCACGCCCAAGCCTCGATGGGAGAGCCTGCACCCGATCATGGCGCTCGCCGAGATGTGGTACATCGAGGGTCGGGAGGACTGCCGACAGGCATTCCAGAACCTGTGGTGGAGCATGCTGGAGGGGGACCGCCACAACAACGGCGGGTTCACTTCCGGCGAGCAGGCTGTCGGAAACCCCTACGCCCAGGAGGCCATCGAGACGTGCTGCACGATAGCCTGGATAGCGTGCTGCGTGGAGATGCTGCGGCTCACCGGTAACCCTTTAGTGGCGGACGAGTTAGAGCTTTCCACCCTGAACTCGGTGCTCGGCCTGCACAGCCCCAGCGGTCGGTGGGCCACCTACAACACGCCCATGGACGGTGTCCGGCGCGCCAGCACGCAGGACATCGCCTTCCAGGCCCGGGAGGGCACCCCCGAGCTGAACTGCTGCAGCGTCAACGCCGCCCGCGGCCTGGGGATGATAAGCGACTGGGTGCTCACGGCAGATGAGGAGGGGCTTGTGCTCAATTACTACGGCCCGGGGAGCATGACGGCCGAGCTGAGCGGCGGTCGGGTCAGCTTCACTCAGGACACGGCTTACCCGCGGGAGGGCCGCGTTCGCCTCGAGGTTGGCGTGGAAGGCAGCGGTGACTTCGTCCTCCGCCTGCGCATACCGTACTGGTCGCGGGAGACGTCCGTCGAGCGCGACGGCAGTCCGGTCGCGGAAGTACGTCCGGGCTCCTACCTCCGCCTGCCCGGCCCCTGGCAAGATGGTGAGGTGGTGGAGATTGCGCTGGATCTATCTCTGCACGCGTGGGTCGGCGAGCGGGAATGCAGCGGCAAGGCATCCCTGTACCGCGGGCCGGTCCTTCTGACCTACGACCGACGGCTGAACGAGCTCGATCCCGACGAGCTGCCGGAATTGGACCTGCGGGACCTGTCGGTGGAACTCGTGCCTGCCGACCGATGGCCCGGCCCGATGCTGGCCGTTGACGTCCGCACTCCGGGTGGCCCGCTGCGCCTCTGCGACTTCGCGAGCGCGGGACTGGGCGGTAGCCCCTACCGGTCATGGCTGACCGCGTCCGGCCTGGAGCCGACGCCCTTCGCGCCGGACAACCCCCTCCGTAGCGCGCCGCTGCCGAAGTAGTTTCCATGGAGGGGCGGCCGGTAATCTCCGTCTCGGCGAACACGGCCGACGCGCTGCCGATGGCCACTCGCCCCCGACTGTCGCGTCCGCGGCAGCCCTGGGCCTGCCAGAGGGCGAGGGAGGATGGACGGCCCCGTCGATGTGCTCAGGGCCTTGAGTTTCCCCTGCGGCGCAGTCGAAACGGCATCTCGGGTCGCAGACGCGGCCCACGGCGGCAACATTCAGGTGGAA
>JASFTU010000206.1:0-5124 GCA_050050635.1 Candidatus Brocadiaceae bacterium | reverse complement strand
GTGGGTCCGGGCCACTTTCGACACCTCGGAGATGGGACCGGCGGAGGGGGCCTTCCGCTTCCGGCTCGTCCAGTGCTCCGGCGACGGCGCCCGGCTGCGGTTGTACCGGAGTGAGGCATATCCCACCGACGGCCGGTTCGTGTCCGATCAAAAGCTCGGCCGGAAGCTCCTGGAGAAGCTCGGACCCTACGTCCACGCCATGATGTCCGTCAGCCTGAACCTGCACGGGGAGCTTCTGGACTGGGAGACGACCGACCAGCTCCTCGCCGACGAGGCAACCTGGTGGGCCGAGGCGGCCAGGATGGCGATGGAGGAGACCGGAGCGGAACTGCTCTACCTGCACTGGCACCTGCCTGACCACGTGGGACACCGGTACGTGGCCTGGGTCGATCCGACGGGAAACGGCTACAGCCCGGAGCGGGCCGAGAAGGGCTGGAAGGCGCTCCGGCGCTACTACGGCGCCATGGACCGCTTCGTGGGCGAGTTCATGGAACGCTTCGACCTGGACGAGAATGTGATCGCTGTCGTCGCCGAGCACGGCATGCCGGCCAACAAGAAGGCCGTCGCGCTGGTCAACGCGTTCCGGGACAAGGGCTGGCTGAAGCTCACCCCGGACGGCCGTGACGTGCTGTGGGAGGAGAGCAAGCTGTTCTTCGAACAGAACCATCTGTGGATCAACCTGAAGGGCCGCGAGCCCACCGGCGTCGTGCCGCCCGAGCAGTACTCCGAGCTGCGCGCCCGGGCGCAGGCCCTTATGCGCGACTTGACCGATCCGGAGACCGGCGAGCACGTCTTCTCCTTCGTGCTCACCAGGGAGGAAGCCCCCGTGGTGGGGCTCTTCGGCGCGAACATCGGCGACCTGGTCTTCTGCTACGCGGGCGGCTACCGCTGGAGCGGGGCCCACGTGCTGCGCATGGGCGAGGAGAGGGTAGTCTTCCCCTGCGACGGGGGGAACCACGGGCCCATGATCCCCAGCTACGAGACCGACGTAGCGACGGTGTACGGACTGCTGATGCTGGCCGGACCCGGCGTCCGGCAGGGAGTCCGAGAGCATCCCTCCCGCAAAGGATGCCGAAAGACTCCGGACGTGCCCCCCACGCTGGCCTGGCTGCTCGACGTCAATCCGCCCGCACAGAACGAGGGCAGGATACTCCATGAGTTCCTGGAGGGCTTTGCTCGCCGTCAGCCGGAGCGGACGCTCACGCCGACCGACCGCAGCCTGGCCCGACGGCCTCGGCCCGTGCGTAAGAAGCAACTCAAGGGGGACGTCACCGACGAGGATCCCTGAAACGAAGAAGCCGCAAGGAGGGACGCCATGAGGCTCGGCGCACCCGTATTCGAGGAGTGGTCAACGCCCGTTGAGTGGGTCGCCGCCGTCAAAGGGTCGGGCTACAGCGCCTGCTATTGCCCTGTGGACGAGACGGCCGATGACGACGTCGTGAGCGCCCTCCGACGCGCTGCGGAGGAGGCCGACCTGGTCATCGCCGAGGTGGGCGCCTGGAGCAACCCCATAAGCCCCGACGAGGAGACGCGCCGCGAGGCCATGGAGCTCTGCACTCGGAGGCTGGATCTGGCGGACCGCATCGGGGCACGGTGTTGCGTCAACATCGCCGGCTCGCGCGGTGAAGTCTGGGACGGGCCGCATCCCGACAACCTGACGGCGGATACGTTCGACCTGATCGTGGATTCGGTCAGGATGATCATCGACGCCGTCCGGCCGAAACGCGCCGCCTACGCCCTGGAGACGATGCCGTGGGTGTTCCCCGATTCACCGGACAGTTACCTCCGCCTGATAGAGGCCATCGACCGGGACGCTTTTGCCGTCCACCTGGATCCGGTGAACCTGGTCAGCAGCCCCCAGCGGTACTTCCACAACGCGGCGCTGATCCGGGACTGCTTCGAGAAACTGGGGCCGCACGTGAGAAGCTGTCACGCCAAGGACATTGTGCTCTCCCCGGAACTCACGGTGCATCTGGACGAAGCACCCCCCGGGAAGGGGGGCCTGGACTACGGAGCCTTCCTGAAGGGCGTGGAGGGCGCCGGGTCCGACGTGCCCGTGATGCTGGAGCACTTGCCCACGGCCGAGGCGTACCGCGAGGCGGCCGACTACGTGCGTTCGGCCGCTCACGCGGCGGGAGTGCGGTTGCGGTAGGCGCCTGCCTCAGGCGGGCGTTTCGCCCTCGAGCAGGGACCGAATGGCATCGTTCACCTTCCGGTCGGTCACGTCGCGCAGCACGCCCTGTAGGCCCTGGACCTCGGAATCCTGCCCGTTGCGCATCGGCAGCAGGGTGAGTTCCGCCCAGAATGGATTGCCGTCACCGCGGTTGACCAGGACTTCCTGCCGTCGAATCTGGCGTCCGCTGTTGATGACGTTCTGTACGAGGGAGCGGAGCTTGTTCCGGGCGTCGTCGGCGGCCAGCTCAGTGAGGTCCATCCCCTCCAGCCGGCTCTTGCTGTAGCCGGACGTGGTCGCCGCGGCGGGATTGCACCAGGTGATCCGGCCCTCGCAGTCCGTGCTGAACAGCATATCCGGCACCGCCTCGGCCATGCCCGCGGGAAGATCCTCACCCTCGCCCGCGGCTGCCTCGACGGCGGAGGCCTCGGTAGCCGGATAGAAGTGCTCCACGCGGGCCACAGCCGATGACATACCCGTCACCGGGCTGCTCCAGTACCGGATGGCGGGCCCGTCAGAGCCGAGCCTCAGCATGACCTCCCGCAGTGGCTCTCCTTCCTCGCGCACCGCACGAACGGTGTCGAGGAAGTCCTCCGCACCCTCTCCCTGCTCACTGAGCGTCTCCGCCAGCAGGTCGAGGTAGTCGCGACCGACCAGGGAATCCTTCTCGCTGCCGAGCAGGTCCGCCGCCAGGCCGTTGGACCACGTGATCCTGCCTTCGGCGTCGAGCACGATCACGCCGCACTCGAGTTTGTCCATGCCCTCATCGAGGATGCCGGCCAGTCGCTTGGTCTCGCCCCACAGCTCCTGCTCGGCCTCCTCGAGGTCGCGCACCTCGACACAGGTAAGGATGAGGAACGTCTGGCTGTCGCTGGTGAGCCGCCCGAGACGCGCCTCGACCGGCACCTTATGGGCGCCCGCGCGCAACAGGTCCAGGCGGCTGCCCGACTCGCCGATGTCCACGGCGATCTCGATGCATTCGCGGAGGGATTCCTGATCTTCGGGGGTCACGATGCTTTCCACCGGCCGGTCGAGCAGTTCGTCAACCGTGTGATCGAGCATCCCGCAGATGCTCTGGTTGGCGTAGCGGACCGTTCCCTCCGGCCCGACCATCGCCAGCCCGGCATTGGCACGCTCGACGAGGCTGCGGTAGAGCCGCTCCCGCTCCATTATGTTCTCGCTGACCGGCTGCGCCTCGCTCTCGCGCATGAGGCCGACGGCATGGGTGACTTTCCCGGCATAGGATGTGATGGGCCAGGCCTTGATGTGGAGCGTCTTGCCCGTCTCCTCGATCCTGGTGTCGCCGTCGGCGGCGGCGCCCGTCTGCAGGGCCCGGAGCAGGGGACAGGAATCCGGCGGCTCCTCCAGGCCGTAGAACACACGGGCGTAGGACCGTCCGACGAACTGCTCCTCCCCGCGTTTGAAGCCTTTCAGGGCGGCCTGGTTGGCCCTGAGGACTGTGTAGTCGCCGGCGACGAGCACCAGCATCTCGCCCAGGACGTCGATCTCCTCCGGCCAGGGCCGCTCCTGTTCCTCGGCGCTCTTGGCCCGCATCTGCAGCGCCATGGCACGGTCACGCCGTGCCCAGCGCGCTATGGTGAGTGGCAGCACCGAGCTGAAGTCTTCGTCCTTGACCAGGTTGTAGTCGGCGCCTGCCTCGAAGATCTGCGCCGCCGCTTCGGCATCCCACTCCTCGGTCAGGCAGACGATGAACAGCGAGGGCCGCTTGATCTTGAGGATCTGGATCAGCCCGGCGGCGGCGTCGGGGTCGCTGTCCCAGTCCAGAACGGCCACATCGTAGTGCACCGTCCCGCTCATCGTATCGGAGGTGGAGACGCCGTAGGGCCGGCAGGTGACCTCGATGTCCTCTATGACATCTTCCAGCGCATGGACGATGTTCTGACGGTCGGATTCGATGTTCTCCACGACCATCACCCGCAGGAAGCTGTCCAGCTCGATCTTCTCGCCCCTGGCTCGTTCTGCCGGGGCCGGTTCGGTCCGGCCGGCACCGGCCGCTTGCTGTCGCCGCGAGCGTCCGCCGGCGGCCTTTGCCCCGGCGCCCTCTGCGTCGCGGCGCCTCTCGGCTTCCTCAACGCGGGCAAGTGCCTCTGCCGCTCTGGGGTAACCCATCTTCTGCGCCCGCTCGAGGGCGATCCGGGCGACCTCCAGGTTCCCGATCTTGTAGAGGCACACCCCCAGCCCGAACCAGGCGCGGGAATCGCTCGGAGCGGTCTCGGTCGCCTGGAGGTAGACCTCCACGGCGTCAGCGTACTTCCGCTGCTTGACCAGCTCGCTGGCCTTCCTCAACAGATGTGTTGCCTTGGACATCGTTGTCACCTCTTCAGGCCCAGTCGTATCAGCCTGTGTTGCATATTGAATCACGGTGGGGCGCGGAATGGCCGGGAGTCCACCGAATTTCCTCGCCACCCGTCATGCGCCCTCCCGGCCCCTGAGCCCTTGAGAGCCGTATCGGGCTCGTATTCCTTTCCTCAGCCCCGGCCGTCCGGTTAGCATTTTGCTGTCACACTACGTTGGCGTCTTTTGAACTCGCAAAGCAAGTGCCATCCGGAAGTTGAGTCGGAATGACTGAAGAGAACAAACATCAGCGCTACGGCAGATGTGTGGTTGAGAGGGTCATAGGTCGGGGCGCACGCTCCACGGTGTATCTGGCCTGGCACGAGGCGTTCCAGATACCGGTCGCCGTAAAAGTCATGGACAAAAAAAGCGAGCAGGAGGGCGAACAGTTCTCCTCCCGCTTCCTGCGCGAGGCCCGCATCGCCGCACAACTGACCCATCCGAACATCGTCCGCGTCTACGACTGCGGCGAGACAGAGGAGTCCTACTACCTCGTGCTGGAGTACATCGAGGGAGAGAGCTGTCGCGATAAGATCGAACAGTGGGGTGCCTTCGACTGGCAGAGGGCCGCGCAGATCGTCCAGCAGGTCGCCGAC
>JASFTU010000205.1:0-5127 GCA_050050635.1 Candidatus Brocadiaceae bacterium | reverse complement strand
GTACAGCGGCCCGAAGTGCCTCTTGTAGAGCTCCTCACCTCGATGGTCGTCCAGGTTGCCCGTGCCGGTGATCACGTCGTGGTTGCCGGCCGTGGGGAACAGAGGGGCCTCCAGGCGGCTCAGTATTGCCTTGACCCTCTCGATGTCCCGCTGCCACTGCTCCATGTCGCGCGTGTAGCCGGGGATGAGGTCACCGATGTGGAAGACCAGCTCCGGCTCCAGCAGGTTGAGTTCGCCCACCGCCTGCTCCAGTACGTCCAGTCCAGCCTCGTAGCCGGTCGTTCGGTCGGCGAGGATCGCCACGGTGAAGCCCCGCGGAGGTCCGGGCACGCTCAGCGTGACGCCGGAATCCGTGCCCGGATTGACCCGGGCGACGGCGATGCTCGCCAGCAGGAGGCCACCAATGGCCAGCACCACCAGGGACACTCGTCGAGGTTCGTGCATGGTCTCAGCTCCAAGGTATGGCAACAAGGCGGACGTCGCGCCCGTGTCCTCAATTGTACCCGAAGAAGCAGAGACTGCCCAAAAGGAATGCGCCCCGCCGGGAGAGCAGCAGAGGCGCGAATGTGCGGCGAGACAGTGTCCGGTCAGCCGCCGTAGAGCAGCCCTCCGTGCTGGGCGATGAGGGGCGCGAATACCAGTGAGACGACGGCCATCAACTTTATGAGGATGTTCATGGAGGGGCCGGAGGTGTCCTTGAACGGGTCGCCGACCGTGTCGCCGACGACGGCGGCCTTGTGGGCGTCCGAGCCCTTGCCGCCCAGGTTGCCCTCCTCGATCCACTTCTTGGCGTTGTCCCATGCGCCGCCGCCGTTGGCCATGGTGATGCCCAGCAGAACGCCCGCGGCCGTGGCCCCTGCCAGGAACCCTCCCAGCGCGGCGGGGCTGACCAGGAAGCCCACCACCAGCGGGGCGGCGAACGCCAGCACTCCGGGCAGGATCATCTCCCGCAGCGCGCCCCCGGTGACGATGGCGATGCAGCGGTCGCTCTCCGGTTCCGCCTCGCCCTCCAGCAGCCCTGTGATCTCACGGAACTGCCGGCGTATCTCGGCGACCATCTTGCCGGCCGCCCGGCCGACTGCCTCCATCGTAAGAGCCGCGATCAGGAAGGGCATCGTCGCCCCCAGCAGCAGTCCGATGACGACTTCCGGCCGGGTCAACTCCAGGCTGATGGCCGCCTCGCGCGCCACGGTGCTCTGGTAGGCGCTGAACAGGGCCAGCGCGGTCAGCGCGGCGGAACCTATGGCGAAGCCCTTCCCGATGGCGGCCGTCGTGTTGCCGAGCGCGTCGAGTTTGTCCGTGATCGCGCGGATCTCCGGACCGGCGTCGCTCATCTCGGCCATCCCGCCGGCATTGTCGGCGATCGGTCCGTATGAGTCGGTGGACATCACGATCCCGATGGTGCCGAGCATGCTGACGGCGGCCATGGCGATCCCGTAGAGGTCTGCCGCGTGGTAGGCAACGCCGATGGCGATGGCGAGCGTGAGAAGGGGCGCGACGGCGCTCTTGAACCCAACGGCCAGCCCGGTGATGATCGTGGGCGCGGCTCCCTGCTCACTGGAATGGGCGATGTCTCGGATGGGCTGAGCCGACGTGAAGTACTCGCTCTCGACGCCGATCAGCACCCCGCAGATCATCCCAGCCAGTATGGCCCAGAAGACGCTGAAGCCACCCAGCATCATCTTCGTCACGACCGCCGAGCCGAGCAGGAACAGCACCCCCGCCACATAGGTCGAGTTCCGCAGCGCGCTGGCCGGCTCGCCCCGCTTCAGCACGCTCATCGAGAAGACCCCCAGCAGCGAAGCGATCAGGCCGATCGCGATCACCACCAGTGGAAGCGACATCAACAGGACCATCTTGGCGGTCTCATCTGCGCTCGTCCGGGCAAGGTTCAGCACGGCGGGAACGCCCGCTACGGAGATCGCCATCGCCGAGACGACCGAGCCCACGTACGATTCGAACAGGTCCGCGCCCATGCCGGCCGTGTCGCCGACGTTGTCGCCCACGTTATCGGCGATGACGCCCGGATTGCGCGGGTCGTCCTCGGGGATGCCCGCCTCGACCTTGCCCACCAGGTCGGCCCCCACGTCGGCGCTCTTGGTATAGATGCCGCCTCCGACGCGGGCGAACAGGGCGATGCTGGACGCGCCCATGGCGAATCCGCTGATGATGGCCGGTGCGCCGGCGGCCTCGCTCCTCAGAGCCAGGAACCAGAATCCGAGACCGATGACCCCGAGGCTCGCCACCGCCACGCCCATCACCGACCCGCCCTTGAAGGCCACGGCCAGGGCCAGCGGCGTTCCCCCGTCAATGGCTCCCTGGCAGGCGCGGGTGCCCGCGCGGGTGGCGGCCTTCATGCCGAGCCAGCCGGCCAGCATCGAGCAGAGCGCTCCCGACAGATAGGCCGCTCCCGTGACCCAGCCCAAAGACAGCCCCAGGGCCACGAAGACGAGCACCATGAACACGGTGATGATCCTGTACTCGCGTCCCAGGAACACCATCGCGCCACTGTAAACCTTCTCGGAAATGGCCTGCATCTGCTCATCGCCCGGAGAGTGCTTCAGCACGGAGAAGTAGGTGGCCACGGCCACCAACATGCCGAACACGCCCACCCAGGGTATCACGTGCATGGTCAGCTCAGGCATTGCGGTTGCTCCTTCTCAGCTTGGCTCCCGGGAAGATCCGCCCGGGCGAGAACATACGCTCCTCCCGATGCGCGTCATAGCTACGCCGTCGGGGAGATGGCAGAGAATTGCCGCTCATCGGGAGATGCACGCTCCCGGCGCGGCCCGGGCGACCGGCAGCGGCACACCACCGCCCGCTGGGCCATGCTACGGGGCGGTCCGGCTGCTGTCAAACACCCCCACAGGCGAACCTGCAGGCACGAAGTCGCGCTCAGAATTCGTACTTGAAAACGACTCCGTAGAGGGTCTCGTCGGAGTGGTTCAGGACGTCTCCGGCGTTACCGACCGTGGCGTACAGCTCGGCGTTGTTGTTGATGATGTAGGCCGCGTGCACGTCCCACCAGGAGTCCTCCTGCCGGACCAGGTCGCCGAGGCGATCCATGTCGGCCTGCTTCTGGCGGTACTCGGTGCCGATCGCCAGCCGGTCGGTGACCAGCATGACCAGGTTGCCCTCGAAGGTCACCGCATAGTCGTCGGTGAAACCCTGGAACCCGAGCTGCGAGGCCTTACTGGCGCGGAGGCCTGCCGAAGCGATGACCGGGCGCGGCAGCATGGTGAGCGTCTTGCTGGTCGTCAGCGTGAAATCGACCCCGTCGTTGTCGTTCAGCCCGAGCGCCTCCAGGGCGCCGCGCAGGTCGCGGTTCAGATCCTTGATGTCGTTGTTGTGCTTGTAGTGGGCGCCCACCGTCACGGCCGGGACCCAGTTGGTATCCCACTCGTTCTCCCGGATCACGTTCAGCCGCGCGTTCAGGTGGTGGAGGTAGAGCTCATTGACCCCCACGTTCAGCCGGGTGGCCCTGCGCACGTCGCGATCCAGGTCGTCCAGCGCGAGCCGGTTGATCGCGTAGCCGAGCTCCAGCCGCTCGAAGAACGTCCACGTCATGCTGGCCGCCTCAAAGTCCCGGTCGCCGATCATCGCGAAGTGGGCCGCGAAGGCGGGCTTGCCGACCTTCGTCCCCGGCGGCCCGGGGTTGACCAGGTACGCGGTGGGGGTCAGGACCAGCCCTCCGACGCCCTCAATCGTATGCAGCGGGAGCGGCGGACCTTCCTCTGGAGCCTTCTCCGCCGCTTCCTGCGCAGATACGCCGCCGCTGCAAAGAGCCAACACGGCCAGAATCGCAACCATCCGTGCGACCCCTCGTACCTTCTTCCGGTCGGTCAACATTCGGCAACCCTCCTTTCGGTGAGACCCACAGGTCCCTTACCTGGAAGCCACATCATCCTGCCGGCAAAGCGGAGTAGCCTAACGGGAGAGGGTCGGTCCTGTCAAACTCCAGAGGGCACTTCGTCGCCACGTGCTCCACGCCCACGCGGGGAGGGAGATATGCGAAGGCTTGAAGCGGTCGTGCCCGCTTCCCCCGGCCATTGGAGGGGCCGGCGGCGTGCCTGCCCGCCGGATCCCGGTGACTCACTCTGAGGTGAGTTTCTCAGCGGCCCACTTCAGCCTGGCGGTGATGGGCAGTCCGTAGGGGCAGAGCGGCTCAACGTCGGAGCAGTCGGTCCGGGGCGTGACCTTCGGCTCCAGCCGGGCATAGGACGCCCGCGCGTAGTCGCGGTTGTGGAACCAGTTGTTCAGGCGACGCCGCAGGTGCACGTCGGGGAGGTCCATCACCGGTCCGGGCATCATCTGGCGATCGTAGTAGCCCTCCAGCCGGAAGACCTCCGGAATGTCCACCCCCGCCTCGTTGGGCATGCACTCGCCGCAGCGGCGGCAGACGTAGCTGGCCAGCTCCGGGGCGTCGCGGTAGAGCTCCTCTTTCTCCGCGTCGGTCATCGGGCGGGCCGACCTGGCGAGGGCCAGGTTCGAGGCGAGCTGGAACATGGTGTTGTTGCCGGTGGCCGCGCAGGTCACCTCCGGCAGGCTCCATACCCAGCGGAAGGCCCGTTCCGCCGAAGCGTACAGGAGGCCGTCCGCCACCGGTTTCATGCAGATCAGCCCGATGCCGCGCTCTCTGCACTCCGGGATGATCTGGTCGTGGATGATCGGGAAGTTGAAGTAGTCGTAGTAGTTGATCCATTCCATGACGGCGTCGAAGGGGTAGGAGCGAATGGCCCTCAGGAGGATCTGCGGCGAGTGGCTTGTTATCGAGATCAGTCGCACCTTGCCCGCCCGGCGCGCCTCCTCCGCCGCGCGGATGGCCCCGTCCTCGGACAGCGTCCGGTCCAGGTCCTCTTGTGAGGAGACGTTGTGCATGAACAGGTTGTCCACCCGGTCCGTCTGGAGGTTCTGCAGGCTCTGGTCTATCTGCCGGGCGGCGTTGCGCCTGTCGCGGAAGAACGTCTTGGTGGACAGGATGCACTCCTCGCGGCGTCTCCGCATGACGCGCCCGATCTTCCGCTCGGAGTCCCCCTTGCCGTAGGCGGCGGCCGTTTCGATGAAGTTGCCCCCGGCATCGAGGTAGAAGTCGAGCAGCTCCTCGGCCTCCGCCTCGGAGACCTCCAG
>JASFTU010000204.1:0-5135 GCA_050050635.1 Candidatus Brocadiaceae bacterium | reverse complement strand
TTCGTCATGTTCATGGCCAGCTTCGTGACGTTCCTCCTCTACCGGGCGATCCTGGTGGCGGGTGCTCCGCTGGCGGCGCAGGACCTGGTGCTGCCGCTCAAGACACCCATGTTCATCCTGGTGATCGCGGCCCTGGTGCAGCTTGTAGAGCTGTTCATGCGCGCGAAGCTGCCCGCTCTCTACGATGCTCTGGGCATCTACCTGCCGCTGATCACCACCAACTGCGCCGTGATGGGAGTCGCGCTGCTGAACACCTCGGACGCCCCCGTGGAGTTCGCCCGGATGAGCATCGGCAGCGGCCTGGCGGCGGCCTCCTGGCGGGGCATATGCTCGGGCGTGGGTTTCACGATGGCCATGCTCCTGATGAGCGGCATCCGCGAGCGGCTGGCCCGGGTGGACGTACCCGCCCCGCTCCGCGGCATTCCGATTGCCTTTGTCTGCACCGGCTTGATGGCTCTCGCCTTCCTCGGCTTCACCGGGATGGGTTGAGGGCTCCCTACGGGATGGGGTCTGCTATGTTGCGCAGGGAATCCGTTCTCATCACGCTCCTGCTGGCCGTGGCCTGCCCGGCCGCGCTTGCGCAGGTCGTGGCGCGGGTCAACGGGGAGGATATCACCCGTCCGGAGCTTGGTCGGGCGCTTGTCCAGTCCCTGGGTAAGGGAGCCCTGGAAAGCCTGGTGGACCGCAGGCTGGTGGAACAGGAGGCCGCCCGCCGGGGAATCGGCGTCTCCCCGGAGGAGCTGGCCGCGCGTAAGGAGCTCGAGATCGAGCTCCGCATGCGCGTGGTCTATGAGAACGCGCGCATGGGGCCGGAGCAGTTCCGCCGGACCGCGGAGCAGTACGGGTGGGACATGGACCGGCTCCGTGAGGAGCTTGCCGGGAGCATCAGCGACCGGCGGGTGCGTCTGAAACTGCTCGCACAGAAGCTGCTCGAGCCCCGGCTGGAGGTGGACGAAGCCGCCCTGCGCCGCCATTACGCGCGCACGCGTGCTCGACGCTACTCGACGGCCCACATAGTGGTCGCTGACCGGACTCAGGCTGAGGCCCTGGTGGAGCTCCTGCGGCGTGAGCCGGACTCCTGGACGGCGGCCGTGTTGCGCTACAGCCAGGACCGGGCCAGCGTGCCGCACAAGGGGCGCATGCCGCTGGTGCCCGCCGATTCGGAGCTGGGGCGGGTGCTGGCCGACATGGAGCCGGGAGAACTGACGATCCACGCGCTCGACGACCGCTGGCACGTCCTCCGGTTCGTCGGAACGGTGCCGCGGGAGCCCGGCTCCTTTGAGGAACTGAAGGACCGGCTCCGCGCGGAACTGCTGGCCCTCCGGGCGGCCGAGAGGCACTTCGGCCTGCTGGCGGAGCTGCACCGCAGGAGCCACTTCGTGCCCAACCTGTCCTCCCGCGCGGGCGTGCGGGCACTGCTGGGGGAGGAGGTGGTGGCCTACGTGAACGGGGAGCCGGTGGCCTTCTCCGAGCTGTCCGATGCGCTGGTGGAGGAGTTCGGGCCGGCCGCGCTGGAGTCCTACATCGAGCGGACGCTGGTGTTCCAGGAGGCCGAGAAGCGGGGCCTGGTCGCCCCCGACAGCGCAATGCAGAAGAGGCTGTCGGCCGTCGCCGAACAGCTCTTCGAAGAGCAGGCGCGCCGGCGGGAGATGACGCCCAAGAAAATGGCGGAATTCCTGGGCAGGGCCGGCGTGGCCGTCAGGGAGTTCAAGGACATGCTGGTTCGGGAATTCGTCAGCCGGGAGGACGTCCGCGCAACGCTCCTGGCGGAGCGGATGGTGGCCGACGACGTCGAGGTCACGGAGGCCGACCTGAAGGAAGCCTACAGCGACCTGGGCGGGGAGCGGTGGATCGTCCGCGAGATGACCGTCGAGGACGCCGCCGCCGCGCAGCGGCTCTACGAGGAGCTGGCGCGGGGGGCGGACTTCGAGATGCTTCTGCGAGCGCAGTCCGGCGCCCCCGGAAAATGGGTGACGGGTGCGGCGCTCCTACAGGTCACATCTTCCCATCCGTACTACCCTTACGTCAAGAACGTGGACGTCGGTCAGGTCAGCGGCGTTTTCAAACACGACGGCCTGTACCGTATAATCAAGGTCGTCAGGCATTCGGTTCCTTCCGAGCGTCCTCCCCTGGAATCCGTGCGCGAGCAGCTCGAACGGGAGGTCTTCCTCCGGAAGGCACGGGAGCGCATCCGGGCGCTCCTTATCAAGCTCAAGGCGGAATCTCAGATTCAGGTGAACCTGAAGTAGGTCAGCCATGGACATCGAGTTCGCCGATCGGGTCGGCAAGCTGCCCGAGTATATCTTCGGCAGGCTGAACGCCGCCAAGCTGTCCCGGCGGCGCGCCGGAGAGGACATAATCGACCTGGGCATGGGTAACCCCAACGATCCCACGCCCGACCCCATAATCCGCAAGCTCACCGAGGCGGTTCAGGACCCGCGCAGTCATCGCTACAGCGTGAGCGCGGACGGCATCTTCAACCTGAAGCGGGAGGTGGCCCGCTTCTACCGCCGTGAGCACGGCGTGGAAGTGGACCCCGAGACGGAGGTGGTCTGCACCATAGGGAGCAAGGAGGGCCTCTCGCACCTCGCGCTGGTGCTGGTCGAGCCCGGCGAGACGGCGATCGTGCCCACGCCGGCGTTCCCGCCGCACGTCCACAGCGTGACCCTCGCTGGAGGACGCGTCGTCGGACCGAGGGTGTCGGGCGGAGTCGGCCTTTTCGAGGAGCTGGACGAACTGGTGACCCGGCTGGAGAGGAAGCCGAAGTTCCTCCTGCTGAACTACCCGCACAACCCGACGACCCTCACCGTGGAGCCGGAGTTCTTCGCACGGGCCGTCGAGTTCGCGCGGGCGCACCAGATCCTGATCATCCACGACTTCGCCTACAGCCACATCACGTTCGATGGCTACAGGGCGCCCAGTTTCCTGGCGGCCCCCGGCGCCAGGGAGGTGGGAGTCGAGTTCTCCTCCATGTCGAAGAGCTTCAACATGGCCGGGTGGCGCGTGGGGTTCTGCGTCGGCCATCCGGACGTGGTGGGCGGGCTGGCGCGGATCAAAGGCTACTACGACTACGGGATGTTCATGCCCGTGCAGATAGCCAGCATCATCGCGCTGCGCAACTGCATGGACGCCGTCCACCGGCAGGCGGAGGTCTATCAGGGCCGCCGTGACACCCTGTGTGAGGGCCTGGAGCGTGTCGGCTGGCCGGTGGAGAAGCCGAGGGGGACGATGTTCGTGTGGGCGCCCATTCCGGAGGGCTTCCGCAGCATGGGGTCGGTGGACTTCTGCTTCATGCTGCTGGAGGAAGCGGACGTGGCCGTCGCCCCGGGCGCGGCGTTCGGGGAGGGTGGCGACGGCTTCGTGAGAATGGCTCTGGTGGAGAACAAGCAGCGGCTGCGCCAGGCCGTCCGGCAGATCGGACGGGTATTGCGTGCGCGGTCCGGCTGAGAACCAGATGGCGACGGAGACCGGCAAGAGGACCTTCACCCGCGGCGGAGTTCACCCGGCGGGTCACAAAGGGCGCACCAGTGGCCTGCCGCTTCAGAGCTCGGCGCCCCCCGCCCGGGTGGCGGTGCTGATGGTGCAGCACATCGGCGCTCCGGCGGCCCCCGCGGTCGGCAAGAGAGACGAGGTGAAGAAGGGCCAGATGGTCGGAGAGGCCCAGGGCTACGTCAGCGCCAACGTCCACGCGCCCGTCAGCGGGACAGTCCGGGCCGTCGAGAAGCGCATCTACAACGTCACCGGGGCCCTCGTGCCGGCCGTGGTCATCGAGAACGACGGAGAAGAGGAGTGGGCCGAGGGCCTGAACGAACCGCAGGACGTCGACTCCATGGACGCCGACCGGATGGTGGAACTGGTCCAGGAGTGCGGCGTGGTCGGCCTGGGGGGCGCCACCTTCCCGGCACACGTGAAGCTCAGCCCCCCGCCGGACAGCCCGGTCAGGGACGTCTTCGTCAACGGCACAGAGTGCGAGCCCTACGTGACGGTGGACCACCGCCTGATGCTGGAACGTGCCGCCGACCTCGTGGACGCTCTCAGGCTCGTGATGCGCATCCTCGATGCGGAGAACGGATGGATCGGCATCGAGACGAACAAGCCCGATGCCATCGGGAGCCTCAGTGACCTGCTCCAGGGAGAGCCGGACCTGCGGGTGGTGCCGCTGGAGGTCCGCTACCCCCAGGGAGCGGAGCAACAGCTCATCACCGCGGTGACCGGCCGGGAAGTGCCCAGCGGCGGCGGGCTGCCCTCGGACGTGGGCTGTCTGGTGCACAACGTGGCGACCATGCTGGCGATACGGGACGCCGTCCGGTTCCGGCGGCCGCTGATCGAGCGTGCCCTGACCGTGACCGGGGACGGCGTGGAGGAGGCCGGAAACTTCATCGAGCGGATAGGCGCCGACATCGGCGACATCCTCAGGCGGCAGGGCATCCGGGAGGGGACAAACCAGCTCATACTCGGCGGGCCGATGATGGGCATTGCGCAGGGCGTGACCGACGTGCCGCTGGTGAAGGGCAACAATGCGCTGATCCTCCGGCAGGGCGTCAGCGTGCCCGCCCAGCGTGACTGCATCCGCTGCGGGCGCTGCGTCGAGCACTGCCCCCTCGGGCTGTTGCCCGGCGACCTGAGCATCGCCCTGGAACAGGGCGACTGGGACGCCGCCCGCGAACTGAACCTCATGGAATGCAAGGAGTGCGGGTGCTGTGCCTACGTGTGTCCGGCCAGGCGGCGCATAGTGCAACTGGTGAAGCTCGGCAAGGCGGAGCTGCGACGACGGAAGCAGCGAGAAGGGCAGTGACGGCCGAACGGCGCGGAGAAAGGACGGCGATGCAACAAAGGCTTCTGGTCAGCTCCTCCCCCCACCTGCGGGCGCCGGAGAACATCGACCGGATCATGTGGAACGTTGTCGTCGCCCTTCTGCCGGCCGTGGCCATCAGCATCTATTTCTTCGGGCTCGCAGCCGTCCGGGTGTACGTGATCAGCATCGTGGCGGCCGAGGCGACCGAGGTCCTCTGCCTGCGCATGCGCGGCAGGCCACTGGAGCGCGCCGGGGACGGCAGCGCCTTCATAACCGGCATGCTGCTGGCCATGGTGCTTCCGGCAAGCGCGGCGTGGTACTGCCCCCTGGTGGGGGCTGT
>JASFTU010000203.1:0-5180 GCA_050050635.1 Candidatus Brocadiaceae bacterium | reverse complement strand
GCAGATCCTCGGGTGTGCGGGGCAGAGAGGTGAGGACCTCGTGACCGTTGGGTGTGATCAGGACCATCTCCTCGATCCTTACCCCGGCCTGGCCGGGCACGTACACCCCCGGCTCGACCGTGAAGAACATGCCCGGGAGCAGGACCGTCTCCGAGCCCGGCCCCAGACGCGGGCCTTCATGTACCATGAGGCCGACCCCGTGCCCGATGCCGTGGCCAAAGCGATGGCCGTAGCCCGCTCTGGCTATGACGGCCCGGCCGGCTGCGTCGGCCTCACCGCAGGTGTTCCCCGGTCTCAACGTCTCGAAGACGGCTGCCTGAGCTTCCAGGACAACCTCAACCAACGGATGCAACTCCTTCGGAATTCTATCTACACACACCACTCGTGTCAAGTCGCAGCAGTAGCCGCCCACGCGCGATCCCCAGTCCACCAGGGCCACTCCTCCCGGGGTTAGCCGGCCGTCCCCGGTCCGGGCGTGAGGCACGCTCGCCCGCCCGTCGGCCGCGCAGATCGTCTCGAACGCCGCGCCCTCGGCGCCGCGCAGGCGCATCTCGTACTCCAGCCGGGCCGCCACCCACGTCTCCGTGCGCCCGGCCCGGAGTTCCGGAAGGACGGCCGAGAAAGCCGCCTGCGCCGTCCCCAGCGCTTTTCGGATGGCCGCCACCTCCTCGGCGTCCTTGCGTCGGCGCATACGCTCCGCGATGCCCGTCTTCCGGCTCAGGACCTCCAGGGAGGGGGCGGCCTCCCGGAGAGCAAGGAAGCCCGCGTGGGGCAGGTTGGCCGCGGTGAGCGCCAGCCTTCTCGCGTCGAGACCCCTGCAGAGCCCGGCGATGGTATTCGGAATAGTGCTGTGCCGACTGATCACCTCGTCGGCCTGCGCCTCGCGCTCGGCCTGCTCGACGTAGCGGGAGTCGGTTATCAGCACGGAGCGACGGCGACCCACCAGCAGGGCGCTGTCGTCGCCGGTGAACCCGCACAGGTAGCGCACGTTGGCCGGGCTGTTCAGCCAGTAGGCGTCCAGCCGCCCGACATCCATCCGGCGGCGGAACTCGGCCAATCGCTCGGCGTAGTTCGGCATGTAGCTGCCCCCGTGAGGGTGGTCCGGCGGACACGGATTATACGTCTTTCCGCGCGCTCCCCGCAAACGCGGCAGGCGCTGTGGAAAGGGCCCCATAACGCGCCTATAATCGGCCGAGGAGACAGGTCCGGATGATCCAGAAGCCGCATGACACGGTGTATGAAGGCGCCGAGCGTATCGTGGAACGCCTCCGCGGGGCGGGCCACCGCGCGCTGCTCGCCGGAGGGTGCGTGCGCGACCTGCTCATGGGCAAGGAGCCCAAGGACTACGACATCGCCACGGATGCCGACCCCGACCAGGTCGAGCGCCTGTTCTCCAGGACGGTGGACGTGGGCCGGCAGTTCGGGGTGTGCCGGGTCATGCTCGGCGGGCGGAGCTACGAGGTGGCCACGTTCCGTCGCGAGTCCCGCTACTCGGACGGCCGGCACCCCGACGAGGTGGCCTTCTGCGGGCCGGAGGAGGACGCCCGCCGGCGCGACTTCACCATCAACGCCATCTTCTGGGACCCGACCAGCGGGCGGCTGCTGGACTTCGTCGGGGGGCGCCAGGACCTGGAGCGCGATCTGGTGAGGGCCGTGGGGCGCCCGCACGAGCGTTTCCGCGAAGACCACCTCCGCCTGCTCCGCGCGGTGCGGTTCGCCGCCCGGCTGCGGTTCACACTGGAGGAGGGAACCCGACGGGCGGCCCGGGAGCTGGCGCCCCTGGTCACGCAGGTCAGTGCGGAACGCCTCCAGGAGGAGCTTCGGATCATCCTCACCGACCAGGCCCCCGGCCGGGCGCTGCGGCTGATGGACGAGCTGGAGATGCTGTGTGAGCTCTTCCCGGAGCTGGAGGACACGAAGGGCTGCGAACAGCCCGAGAACTACCATCCCGAGGGCGACGTCTTCGTGCATACGATCCTGACCGTGGAGAAACTCGGCCCGCATCCGGACTTCGTGCTGGCCCTTGCGGCGCTGCTGCACGACATCGGCAAGCCGCCCGCCAGTCGGGAGGCCGGGCCGAAGCTGTTCCCCGAGCACTGCCGCATCGGCGCGGAGATGGCCGAGGAGGTCTGCCGGCGCCTGCGGCTCTCGAACAGGGAGACGGAGCGCGTCTGCTGGCTGGTGAAGCGGCATCTCTACTTCAAGGACGCCCGCAACATGCGCGAAAGCACCCTGAAGAAGCTGTTCGCCGAGCCGGGCTTCGAGCAACTGGCCGAACTGCACCGGGCCGATGCCCTCGCCAGCTGGGGCAACCTGGAGAACTACGAATACGTGATGCAGAAGAAGCGCACCATGCCTCCGGAGGAGACGGAGCCGCCCCGCCTGCTAACGGGCGACGACCTGATCGCCATGGGCTACGAGCCGGGGCCGCTGTTCGGCGAGGTGCTGGAGCGCGTGCGCGACGCTCAGCTCGAGGGCGACGTGAGCTCGCCCGAAGAGGCACGGGAACTGGCCAGGGAAATGGCCGAGGAACTGGCCGGGGGAAGCTGAGAAGTGGCGCCGTCTCAGCTCCCGGCTTCGGGGGGACGCCAGGGCTCCGGAACGGGCACCCGCGGGCGGCGCACCGTGTCGAGGAACATGATCAACCCGAACGTCACGCCGGCGATGGCGATGGCCTGGAAGAGGGTCAGTCCCCCGAGTGCCGCACGGGGCGCCGTGTCCGCCCGCAGGAACTCGTTCCCGCATCGAGCCGTGCCGTAGAGGATCAGGTAGAGCCAGGCGACCTGTCCCGGCCGCCGTCGCCGAGGCAGCAGGTAGCTCAACACGCCGAAGATCGCCAGGTTGTAGGCCACCGCGTAGAGCTGCGTGGGGTGAACGGGCAGAGAGTGGGCGTCGGTGGCCGCGACCAGGCCCTCGCTGAGGTGATGGAGGAACACGGGGCTGCCGCTGATGGTGCCGTTCTCGGCCACTATGCGGGGGAATCTCACGCCGAGCCAGGAGTGTGTTACCTTGCCGAAGCAACATCCGTTGAGGAAACAACCCATCCGGCCGAAGGCGTGGCCGAGCGGCACCAGGCTGGCGGCCACGTCGAGGGTGGCCCGAAGGGGGAGCCCTTTCGCCACCAGCCCGCCCAGCAGCCCCGCCGCGCCGCCGATCAGACCGCCGAAGAAGGCCAGTCCTCCCTCGTGCAGAAACAGAATGTGCAGCGGTTCCTCTGCGAAGTACGCCCAGTGCTGGACGACGTAGAAGAGCCTCGCACCCGCCACGCCGCCCAGGAGCCCGTACACCGCCACGTCGAACAGCGCCGTCGGGTCCAGGCCCATCCTGCGCCCCCGCCGCTGGAAGAGCCAGAGGCACACCAGGAAGCCGACCAGGATCATGGACCCGTAGGAGGCGACGGGGAACCGATGTCCACCGGGCAGCGGTATCTTGAACAGGTACGGGTGCATGGCTGGTGTGGGCTCCCTGTGCGTTGCTGTCTGGCGATCCGTCCTGCCCGCCGGGCTCAGCCGTCCGCGCCGAAGGGCATGTTGTCGATCAGGCGCGTCTCTCCGACGTGCACCGCCAGAGCCGCGACGGCGCGGTCGGTGACCGTCGCGACCGGTTCGAGGGTATCGCGGTCCACGATCTCCACGTAGTCCGGCCGGGCCGGCGGCGCCGCGTCGATGATCTCCCGCATCGCCCGCCTCAGCGCGTCGGCGTCCGACTCGCCCTCCTCGTAGAGGCGTTGCGCCTCCGTCAGCGCGCGGTAGAGGCACGTGGCCTGCCGTCTCTGGTCCGGGTCGAGGTACTCGTTGCGCGAGCTTACGGCCAGGCCGTCCTCCTCGCGCACCGTCGGCATCACGCGTATCTCCACGGGGATGTTCAGGTCCCGGACCATGCGCCGGACGACGACCGACTGCTGGAAGTCCTTGTGCCCGAAGTAGGCCCGCGTGGCGGGCACGCTGTTGAGCAGCTTGCAGACCACGGTCAATACGCCGCGGAAGTGGGTGGGACGGAACTCACCCTCCAGCACGTCGGTCAAACCCTCCTGGACGACGTACGTGCAGAACCCCTCCGGATACATGGCCGCGTCGGCGGGATGGAAGACGAGGTCAACGCCGTGCTGCCCGGCTCTGCGGCAGTCCTCATCCAGCCGCCGAGGGTAGTCCTCCAGGTCCTCGTCCGGTCCGAACTGGGTGGGGTTGACGTAGATGCTCAGGACCGTCCGGTCGCACTCGCGGGTGGAGGCCTCGACCAGGCTGAGGTGGCCCTCGTGCAGCGCTCCCATCGTGGGCACGAACCCGACGGTGAGTCCCTCCGACCGCCATTGCCTGACGATCCGGCGGGCTTCGTCCGGGTCCGTGGTGCGTCTGAGCGCCATCACGCTCTCCGTCAATCCGCGTAGGGTTCCGGCTCGCCGCGCAGCACGTCCAGTGCGTGCGGGACGACCTGCAGCAGGTAGGGCACCAGTTCGTTGACCGCCGAGACACTGCCGGGCAGGTTGACGATCAGGCTCTCCTTCCGGGTCCCGGCCGTCGCGCGCGACAGCATGGCGCGGGGTGTGGAGCTCAGGCCTTGCCGGAGTAGCGCGGCACTGATTCCCGGAACCTCCCGCTCGATCACCTCGCGGGTGGCCTCCGGGGTCACGTCGCGGGCGCTGAGGCCCGTGCCGCCGATGGTGAGGATCAGCCCGATTCCGCGATCGCTCCATTCCCGCAGGGCCGCCGCGATCAGGTCGCGTTCATCGGGCACCACCCGGAGTTCGGCGACCTGCGCGCAGTCGCCCAGCAGTCCGGCCGCCGCACGGCCGCTCTCGTCCTCCTGCTCGCCCCGATAGATCCTGTCGCTGGCCACCAGGATCGCGGCCTGGAAATCCATGGCCACCTCACACCTCCGCTCTCGGGCCGGACGGCGCATCGAGCACCGCGATGACGTCGCCTGCGCGGACGGGTCCGCCCTCGACGACCCGCGCGAAGATTCCCTCGCGCGGCATGACGCAATCGCCCACCTGCCGGCGTATCGCGCAGTCCTCGTGACATTCCTTGCCGATCCGGGTGACCTCCAGCAGGGCGCCGCCGGGCGAATCCCCCGATATCCGCAGCCGCGTTCCGGGGCGGAAGTCTCCGGGACTCAGGTCACTGACCAGCAGGTTTTCGGCGAAGTCGCCGGGGCCCACGTCCAGCCCCTTCCTGCGTATC
>JASFTU010000202.1:0-5192 GCA_050050635.1 Candidatus Brocadiaceae bacterium | reverse complement strand
CGAGCTTCTCCGGCCCGTCCGGGAGTTGCTGGAGCACCTGCCATACTGGAAGCAGGACAGCGACGGGTTGGCGCTGTTCCTTTCCCCGGATCTCTTCCGCCATTACCGGCTCCCCGCGCCTTTCCGGGAGCTGGTGGTGGTGAGCGACCAGTTCCACCTCAAGCCGCTCCTCCCCCTTTTGACCGACGACGGGCGGTTCTACGTGCTGGCGCTCAGCCAGAACGACGTGCGCTTCCTCCAGTGCACTCGCCACAGCCTGAGGGAACTCGAGCTGAAAGGCGCGCCCACCAGCCTGGAGGAGATCCTGCAATACGAGGCCGACACCGAGACACTCCAGTTCCACTGGGGCACCCCCAGCAAGGGCGCCCGCTCGGGCGGGATGGTGTTCCACGGGCAGGCCGACGAAGGCGATGGGGTCGTGCACAAGAAGAAGGTGTATGAGTTCATCCACGCCGTCGAGAACGGTGTGCAGAAACTGCTGGCGGACGAGAAGGCCCCTATGGTGCTGGCGGGGGTGCCCGAGATCCGCGCTGTCTATGCCGACGTCAACCACTACGGGTCCCTGCTCGATGAAGGTGTCGACGGAAATCCCGACCGGCTGCGTGCGGACGAACTCCAGACCCGGGCCTGGGAGATCGTGCGGCCACACTTCGAACGGCGTAAGGAAGAGGCCATCGGCGCCTACAAGCAACTGGCGGACACCGAACGGGCGTCCAGCGACCTGAAGGAGGTCCTGGAGGGGGCGAACCAGGGCAAGGTCGAGCTGCTGCTGACCGACCTGCAACGGCACGAGTGGGGCAGCTACGACGCCGAGAGCGGCCTGGTGTATCTGCACGTCGAGGAAGAGAGCGGAGACGAAGACCTGCTCGACTGGGCCGCGGTGCAGACGCTCCTCCACGGGGGCACGGTCTTCGCTCTGGAGACGCAGCAGATGCCCGACGGCTGCGAGCTGGCTGCTGTATTCCGCTACTGAGGGCCGCGCCGCTCCCGCAGGCAATGCCGGAAGGCTTCCCTTGTTGCACGAAACGGCTATTCGTGCTACGATCTCCCCTGGACCGGCGTCCCATGACCCGTCGCGCGGGGCGCCGTCCTGCGGGGCAGCTCAGGCCTGCCGCACAACCCGAACAGGAGTTGCGTGCCATGTGCCAATCCAACGTGTACGTCGCCGAAGGGGACCGGGAAACGCTGTTGATGAAGGATGTCGGCTGGCTGGAGACCGAAGGCCGCAGCGTTGCGCTCCGGGACCTCTCGGGGCGGGAGAAGAAGCTGAGGGCGCGGCTGAAGTACGCCGATCTGGTCGGTCACCGTGTCGTCTTCGAGTCGCATGCGCCCGTTGAGCAGTCGCTTGGAGGCCTGATGGAGCGTGCCACAGAGTTCCACGGCCACCTGGGACCGTTCCTCGTCTTCGGCGTTCGGGCGGGCGTGCTGGCCGCGCAGCGGCTCGGCTTCGAGGGGCACTTCGACGTGCGGGTCCGAGCATTCACAGGCACGGAGACGCCGGTCTCCTGCGTCATCGACGGCCTGCAGGTCAGCACCGGCGCGACACTCGGCAAAGGCAACGTCCAGGTGCACCCGATACGGAACGGTCGACCCGGCATGGTCTTCGAGTCGGGGGACAGGAGCCTGGAGGTGACGCTCACCGACGAGGCCCTGGCGCTGACTCGTGGGATGGACGGTGACGAAGCGGCCGAACGGGCCGCCCGCCGGGCTCTGCGCATGACCGATGAGGAGTTGTTCGAGGTGGAGGAGCCGGCCTGAGGCCCGGCCAGGCGCGCCTCAGGAGTTCTGGCTCTTCGACAGGCAGCGGCGCACGCCGGTGGCGTTGACCGGACAGAGCCAGATGGCGTCTCGGACCGTTGCGGCGCACTCCCCGCAGCGGCGCCGCATCGTGGCCCGGCCTCCCCTTCCGAAGGGACGGACAGCTCATGGCGTACCTTCTCAGCTACACCGCGGGACGACTGGAAGAGGCTGGACGGGGGCGGGGGGCTATTCACAAAGTGGGCGAAGAACGAGACGGCGTCAGAGAGCCCGCCGCGGAGACGGTCCTCCCCGTTTCCTGAAGCTTCCGACATCTTCGGCTTGTCCCCCGTGCGTCCGGCTCGCCTGCGTGGGGACGCACCCGCCAGCCGGCGGGAAGGAGGAGCGTCCCCGCGACTCCATCAGGCCCCATTTTGCGCACATGGTGGTGGCCCGAGGGGGGCCTGTTAAACGTGGGTCCGGCCGGCTGTGAGCCCTGCCGCCTCACTCAGCGCCGTGGCGGTGCACCTCCCAGCCCATGTAGTTCCCCAGGGCTTCCTGAAGCACCTGCGCCGAGCGCGCACGGTTCATGGCCACGTGATGCTCGAAACCGCTCCGGCACAGGAAGTCCATCAAGTCCTGCAGGCCGGGCACGCGACAGACGGCGAAGCCGCCGGGCGTGTCGCACGGGTCGTCGGTGAACTCCCCCTCCCCGACGTACGCCCTGACCACGCCCCGTGTGTCGTCCGTGGAGACCTTCGCGAAGGTCATCGGGCCGGCCGAGAGCTTCCCCTTGACGCCGCCGAAGCAGAACTCTCGCCCCAGGCTCTCCCCGAGGATGTCCAGCGGCGAGAGTTCGATCTCGTTGGCCACGAAGCTCTTGGGGTAGTTCGAGCAATGGGTGCAGACACACTTGTCCCGCTCGTCGGCGTAGTTGTTGTTCCAGTCCAGGTAGCCGGACGGTTCACCGGAGGCAAGCTGCAATGCATACATGGTAAGAGCGCCGGTCACGTCCGTCTCGCAGGCGCTGGGCATGCCTTTCTCGCTCATCATGCTCATTGGCAGGCAGGCGGCGCAGCCGTAGTTCTCCTGCAGGGAGGTCCAGCACTGCACGGCCGTGGCGACGCACTGGTTCTGCTCGACCCACTCCTCCATGGCGAGGGAGAGACAGGCGGATTTGCGAACCTGCTCCCCGGTGACCTCCTCGGAGACCCTGCCGTACTCCCTGATCGCGGCGATGCGGTCCTTCACCCGGCCGTCTTCCTGCATGCCTTCGGCGGCCGCAATGATCTCCGACATGTCCACCACGCAGACCGTGATGCCGGAGGCCTGGAGGATCTTCTCCGAGAACCGGACCGTATGGAAGGGATCGGGCCTCTGGCCGATCGCCCCGATGCGGGCTCCCCGCAGGCCGCCGACGACCCGGCAGACTCGTGCGAAGAAGCGGATGTCCTCGCTGAAGGCGTCGCTCTCGATGGCGCATGAATGCAGGCGGGTGTTGGTGAACTTGATGCCGTGCTGGTAGAGGTTGTTGCAGAGGGAGAGCTTCCCGCAGAAGGAGTCCCGGCGGTGTGCCAGGTCCATGGCGTCCAGGTCGTCGTCGCTGGCCTGCACCAGGACCGGCACGTCCAGACCGGCCATGTCGATGGCCTGGCTCACCCCCTGCTCGTCGCCGAAGTTCGGCAGCACCACGATGATGCCGTCGATCGCGTCCCGGTCGTTCGCGAAGAGCTTCGCGCACTTTTTGGCGTCCTCGAAGGTCTCGATGGCGCCGTAGGGTGTGGCGTCCTCGGGGATTATGACGTACTCGTAGCCCAGGTCGTCCAGCTTGGCCAGGACCTCCTTCCTGCCCTGCTCAGCCAGCGAGGCCGGGAAGAAGCCCCGCGTCGATACGATCACTCCGAAGGTCACTTCGTCGTCCATAGTCCTGCTCCTCTTCAGCTATGGTTCGCAATCATCCCTCGTCCGGAGGATAGACTCGCTCCGGGGGCTTCCGGCCCTTCGGTCTCTCGATGAGTTCGATCGTCGTCCCGATCACCGGTTCGGTGTCGAGGTACGCGTAGTGTCCATCCCCGTCCGGCCCGAAGCCGGCGCCGTCCATCGTCATCTCGAAGCCGGCTTCGCGGGCCCTGTGTAGCGACTCCTCCATGTTCTCGGTCAGCACGCCGAGATGATGCACCCCGTACCCGTGCTCCTCGACGAACTCCTTGTAGACGGTGTCGCCCTCCAGCGGCTCGATCAGCTCGACTCGCATCTGGCCAATGTAGGAGAGGGCGACTTTCATCCTGTATTCGGTCGGCTCGCCGTGACGCGTCATGCGTTTCACCAGTGGCTTGCCGTACGTGTAGATGTGCCACGGACCCACGCCGAACGTGTTCCAGAAGTTCTCCACCGCTTCGTCCAGGTCCGGCACGATGATGCAAATCTGGGCAATGCTTTTGATGGGAAAGGGCGCTTCATGCTGCCTGTGAGGCATGTCCGGGGATCCTTTCATCACGGAAGGAACACGGCCTTGAGGACTTCCCCCTTGAAGGCAAGCTCCACTCCCTTGCGGAACTCCGCCAGCGGGAGGCGGTGCGTGACGAGCCGGTCGCCCGGGATCCGACCGTCGCGTAGCAGCCGGAGGGCGGCTATCTGGTGCCGCGGCGCGAAGATGGTCGTGCCCATGACGGTGAGGGCGTTGTAGTGGATCAGGTTGGTGTCGATCCCGGGCGTGCTCCCGTCCTTGGGCAGCCCGCCGAACAGCAGGATGCGGCCCCCCTTGCGCGCCATCTCCACTGCCTGCACCTGGGAGACCGGCGCCGGATTGGCCGTCACGACCACGTCCGCCCCTTGCCCGTCGGTCAGGCGGCGCACCTCTGCCACCAGGTCGCTGCGTTCGGCGTTGATCGTGTGGTCGGGTCCGAACTGCTCCGCAAGCTCCAGGCGGGCGTCGTTGATGTCCGCGGCGATGACCCGATCCGCTCCGTGCACTCCGGCCAGGCAGATGTGCGTGCACCCTATCGGTCCGGTGCCGAGGATCGCGACGGTATCGCCCAGTCCGACGCGACCCTTCTCCTGGGCGTGAATGCAAGAGGAGACGGGCTCGGCGATGGCCGCGACGGCCGGATCAAGCCCCGACGGCACCGGGCGAATCGTGCCCCGCTCGACTGCCTCTCCGGGGATGGCCACGTATTCGGCGAAGCCGCCGTGCCAGGCCTGAGCGATCTCGCGGTAATCCTCGCACAGTTCCATCTCGCCCCGAACGCAGAAGTCGCACTCGCCACAGAACACCAGAGGGCCCACGGACAGCGCGTCGCCGACGCTCCAGGGCGCTCCGCAGTCCCTCCCCAGCTCGACCACGGTGCCGCATATCTCGTGGCCGATGATCCAGGGAAGGGCGACCTCCCGGTGGCCGTGACGGAGAGTGCGCAGGTCGGAGCCGCACAGCCCGCAGGCATCCACCTTCAGCAGCA
>JASFTU010000201.1:0-5196 GCA_050050635.1 Candidatus Brocadiaceae bacterium | reverse complement strand
GGTGGGTCTGGGAGCAGGGACGCGCGGTGCTCTCCGAGGACGGGGAGTGCGCCGCCCTCGAAGGCTTCATCACGGACATCACCGAGCGAAGGCGTGCCCAGGAGCAACTGCAGGAGAGCAGGGAGCGCTACAGGGAGCTATGGGATGACGCGCCGGTGGCCTACCATATGCTGGACACCGAAGGCATCATCCGGCGAGTCAACAAGACCGAGCTGAGCATGCTCGGTTACCAGGCGGAAGAGATGGTCGGGCGGCCCATCTTCGACTTCATACCCCCCGAACAACGGGACGAGGCCCGCCGGAGGTTCCGCCACAAGATCCGCGGCAATGACGTGCCGAGGGCGCACAACAGGGCCTATGTGCGGAAGGACGGCTCCCTGATCTACGTGGGCATCGACGACGTGCTGGAGCGGGACGCGGAGGGCAAGGTCACCGGCGTGCGCACGACCATGGTCGACGTCACCGAGCAGGTCCGGCTGCGCGAAGAACTGCGATCGATGTCGCTCGAAGACGAGCTCACGGGCCTGCGGAACCGGCGCGGTTTCCAGCACCTTGCCAGCCAGCAGATGAAGGTGGCCGAGCGCGCGGGGAACGAGATGTTGCTGGTATTCGCTGATGTCGACGGCATGAAATGGATCAATGACACCTATGGTCACCGGGAAGGCGACCGTGCGCTGACCGACACCGCCGACGTCCTCCGCCGGACGTTCCGGGACTCGGACATTTTGGCGCGCGTGGGCGGAGACGAGTTTGCCGTACTCGCGATCGAGGCGGGAGGAGACAGCGTGGCCGAGGTACGGGGGCGGCTGCAGCAGGGCCTTGATGCCAGGAATTCCGACCCGGAAAGGTGCTATGATCTGGCTTTGAGCCTCGGCATCGTCCACTACGACCCCGCGCACCCCGTTTGCCTGGATGAATTGATGAGCACGGCGGACAGACTGATGTACAGGGACAAGGCGGAGCGTAACGGGCAGAGGCCGGGGCACTGACGCATGGCCGCCCCATGCGCCGTGGCATGGTGATTGCAGCGGCGATCACTCACTGCCAGGTTTGCATAAATCGACTGCAGTTCGGTACCCTACTGCTCCTCTCACCCCGGGAGGCACAGCCTGTATGGCCGACGACACGACTTCTCCGAGAGCCAGGAACAGCTCTGGCGACCTGCGTACAGTTGTGCCGGAGTTCACCTATCGGCTCGACCTGCGCAGCGGCCTCCTCGATTACCTGAGTCCCTGGGCCCATGACTTGCTTGGCGTGCCGCTCGGGCAGGTGCGCGAGGCTGGTTACGCGGCCCTCGAGGGCCGCATACACCCGGAGGATCGGCCGGAGGCCGAACGGCTCGCCGACGACTTTCTGGACCGAGGCAAGCCCGGGACGTCCGTCCTGATCGAATACCGCCTGCAGCGGGCCGACGGGCACTATGTGCCCGTTGCGGAGAGGCGCTTCCTTGTCGGCGAGGGTCGCACCGAACCGACGGCGCTGGTCGGCGTCGTGCGCAGCCGAGATGCCGGACGCCGGGCCTTTGATCTTGCGGACGTCACGGACCCCGATCTGGTGGTCAACGAGAGCACTCAACTGCTGATCAAGGACCGCGACCTGACCTTTGCGTGGGGCAATGAGGCGTGCGCCGCCCCCCTGGGCGTTGCGGCGCCGGCGCTCGTGGGGAAGACGGACTTCGAGTTTTACCCGGAGGAGTTGGCGAAGAGCTTCCGGGCTACCGACGCCTTCCTGCTGAAGCATCCCGAGCAGATACCGGACACGACGGTGTACTTCTTTGGATCCGAGGGCCGCATCGTGCAGCGGACGAAGGCCCCACTCCGTGACGCCGAGGGACGTGTGGTCGGTCTGCTGGTGACCCATACCGACGTCAGCGAGAATCCGCCGGAGTCGGCAATGGCGCTTTCTGCCGCGGCGATGGGCGACCTGGAGGAGGCCGTCATCGGGCTGACCGTTGACGGGGCGATCGCGACGTGGAGCCAGGGGGCGCAGCAGATGTACGGCTACTACGTGGATCAGGTGCGCGGCCGGCCGGCTACCATGCTCGCCACCGAAGAGAAGCGCAGGGGATTCCAGCAGGAGATCGAGCGCACGGTGGCGGGGGCTTCGGTGCGTGACTTCCCCTCGGAGCACCTGACCCAGGGCGGTCGGCGGATGAAGGTGCTTCTCACCATGTCGCCCATCCTGGGCCGCCAGGGCGAGGTAGCCGGTGTCTCGGTCATCGCCCGTGACGTCAGCGAGAGAGAGCACGCCGACAGGGCGTTCAGAGAGAGTGCCGCGAGATTCCTCGGCATCCTCGAGAGCGTCCGGGATGTCGCCTACAAGGTGGACCTACGCCGGGGCACCTTCAGCTACGTCAGCCCTTCGGTCGAGGACCTGTTGGGTTACACGCCGGCAGAGCTGATCGCGCTCGGCTTCAAGGGCACCTGCAGGCTCATCCACCCCGAGGACATCTCGGCGTTCCTGGCCAGCACCAGGGAGCTTCTGCGCGATCCGGAGTCGGCGTCCAGGTCGGCCACCGTCGAGTACCGCGTCCGCCGAATCGACGGCTCCTACGTGTGGGCCAGTGACAACCGGCGAGCCGTCCGGGACGAGGAGGGCACGGCGACGGCCATCGTCGGCACCGTCCGCGACATCGCCGAGCGCAGAAGGTCAGAGGACCGCCTGCGGGAGAGCGAACAGCGGTTCCGACTGCTGGCCGAAACGGCGTGGGACGGCATCAGCATCTGCGAGTGGGACCCCCAGACGGGACGCCGACGGCTCGTCTTCTGCAACGACCGGTTCGTCGAGATGTCCGGCTACACGCGCGAGGAGCTCGAGCAGGCCGAGGATCTCAACGAGTTCATCGTTCCCGAGGAATCCTCCGAGGAGTCGGCGCAGATACACCGCCGCCTGGCGGCTGGAGAGCGCTGCACCAGCGTCGCATCGTGGCGGCGACCCGACGGAGAGGAGAACTACCACGAGTGGTCAGCGGTCTCCCTGAAGCTGGGGGACCGCCACCACCTGTTCGGGGTGGACCGTGACATCACTCAGCGCATGCGCGCCGAACAGCGGCTGCGGGAGAGCGAAGAGCGGTTCCGGAGGCTGGTGGAGACGGCCTTCGTGGGGGTCAACATCTGTGACTGGGACCCCGAAACGGGACGACGGCGGCTGGTTTTCTGCAATGACCGGTTCGTCGAGATGTCCGGTTACACGCGGGAGGAACTGGAGCAGGCCGAGGACCTGAACGAGCTTATCGTCCCGCAGGAGACGCCCGAGGAGGGCGAACGCATCTTCGAGCGTGTACTGAGGGGCGAGCGCGCCAACGGCATAGGCGTCTGGAAGCGGCCCGACGGCAAGGACAACTACTACGAGTGGTCGGCCATCCGCGTGAAGATGGGTGGCAAGTACAGGCTCGTGGGCATCGACCACGACATCACCGAACGAAAGCTGGCCGAGGAACGACTGCGGGAGGTGCTGGAGAGCGCGCGGGACGTCATCTACAAGCTGAACATCGGCGAGGGGGCCTACGAGTACGTCAGCCCCTCCGTGGAGGCGATGTTCGGGTTCACCCCGGACGAGTTCATCGCCCTGGGCGTCGAGGGGGAACGGGACAGGGTGCACCCCGAAGACATCGAGGAGCTCGGTACGGACTTCGACGGCCTGATCCCCGGCGTGGAGCCGGCGGGCTGGGAGGAGCGTATCGAGTACCGCTGGCGGCACAAGAACGGCCAGTGGCGCTGGGTGAGCAACGATCGGAGAGTGGTCCGGGACGAGGCCGGCCGGCCGGTCGCTGTCGTCGGCACGATGCGGGACATAACGGAGAGGAAGCGGCTCGAAGAGCAGATGCGCCGGGCCCAGAAGCTGGAGAGTCTCGGCGTGCTGGCCGGGGGCATAGCGCACGACTTCAACAACCTGCTGACGGGCGTGCTCGGGAATGCCGGCCTCGCGCTGATGGACCTGCCGGAGGACTCGCCAGCGCGCTACAGCGTCCGGAAGATCGAGGAAGCCGCGGAGACGGCGGCCGAGCTGGCCAACCAGATGCTGGCCTACTCCGGCAGGGGCCGGCTGCTGGTGGAGCCAGTCGACCTGTCGGCGCTCGTCGGGCAGATGCGCCACTTGCTGGAGGCCGCTGCGTCCAAGCAGGTCAGCCTCTGCTTCGAACTCGGCGAGGGACTGCCGGTCATCGAGGCCGACGCCAGCCAGATCAAGCAGGTTGTAATGAATCTGGTCAGCAACGCCTCGGAAGCGATCGGCGACGGAGGCGGCGTTGTGCGCATCACGACCAGCCTGGTGTCCCCCTCCCCGGAGTACTTCTCTGAGACCTACGTACGGGGCGACAGCGACGCTGAATCCTACTTATGCCTCCGCGTCTCGGACACCGGCTCCGGCATGGACGAAGAGACGAAGGGCCAGATTTTCGATCCCTTCTTCACGACGAAGTTCACCGGTCGAGGCCTGGGGCTGGCGGCTGTGCTGGGCATCGTGCGTGGACATGAAGGTGCCGTGAAGGTCAGCAGCCAGCCCGCGCGAGGAACGACCTTCGAGATACTGTTCCCGGTCGCCGAGGATGCCGGGGTCGCCACCCCTGACGACTCCCGTCCCGGGCATGCGCGCGCCAGGGCGGCCGGCACCGTGCTGGTGGTGGACGACGAACGCACCGTCCGGACGGTGGCAGGACGGATACTCGAACAGGCGGGTTTCAGGACGCTATCCGCCGCCAGCGGAACTGAAGCAGTCCGGTTGCTCAAGGCGCACGCCGAGGAAGTGGCCGCCATCCTGCTGGACATGACTATGCCCGACGGCGATGGCCCCACCGCGTTCGAGCAACTGCGTGCCGTCCGAGAGGACGTGCCCGTCATCCTGTCGAGCGGCTACGACCGGATCGAAGCCGAGGAGGAGTTCGGTTCGGAGGAACCGGACGCTTTCCTCCAGAAGCCCTACTCCCCGGAGAAGCTGGAGGCGACGCTCAGCGCGGTGCTGGCTGAGCACAGTCGGCGATCCTGAGGGGCTCCCGCCGCCCTCATTCCCCTCTCCGGACCCGTGGCCAGGTCCGGGCCGCCAGCTCCTGCATGTGCTTGAGCGCGTCCGGGTGCTCGGCCGAGACGTCGTGCGTCTCCTCGGGATCGTCCGGCACGTGGTACAGGCGCGGAGGGTGCTGCGCTCCCGGGCCCGTCGGGAAGATGAAGTTCCACTCCAGCGTGCGCACCGCTCCGTACC
>JASFTU010000200.1:0-5204 GCA_050050635.1 Candidatus Brocadiaceae bacterium | reverse complement strand
AGATCCGCGCCGCCGACTACCCCAGGATCCGTCTCTTCAGCGTGGCGAGGAACGTCGCCGACGAACCCCTCGAGGACGTGGAGGGGCAATGGAGCGAGTGCTCATCGGAGACGGTCGCGGGATTCTCCGCAGTGGGCTACTACTTCGGGCGGGAACTCCGCTGGGACCTCGGCGTCCCGGTCGGGCTGATCCACAGCTCCTGGGGCGGCACCCCGGCCGAGTCCTGGACCACCATGGAGACACTGAGGTCGGACCCCGCCTACGCGGGCATCCTCCGGCGCTGGGACGGAGCGCTGGCGAACTCCGAGGCAGCCATGGAGCGCTACAGAGAGAGACTGGCCGAGTGGCGGGAGGAAGCCGAGAAAGCCCGGGCGGAGGGCACTGAACCGCCGCGCAAGCCGCGCCAGCCCTACGGCCCGGGGCATCCGCATCAACCCGCCGGACTCTACAACGCCATGATCGCCCCCCTGACCGACTACCCCATACGCGGCGTCATCTGGTACCAGGGCGAATCGAACGCCGGCCGGGCACACCAGTACCGCCGGCTCTTCCCCGCCATGATCCGGGACTGGCGGCGTGCGTGGGGGCAGGAGTGCCTGCCGTTCCTGTTCGTCCAACTGGCGAACTTCATGGCCGAACAGGTCGAGCCGGTGGAGCACGACCCGTGGCCCGAACTGCGAGAGGCACAGCTCATGACGCTCTCGCTCCCCGGTACGGCCATGGCCGTCACCATCGACATCGGGGAGGCGAACGACATCCACCCGAAGAACAAACAGGAAGTCGGCCGCAGGCTTGCCCTTGCCGCACTGGCGACTGTTTACGGAAAGGAGGTCGTGTACTCCGGGCCGGTCTTCGATCGCATGCGGACCGAAGGCCACCGCGCGCACCTCTTCTTCAACCACGTCGGTGGCGGCCTGACGGCGCGGGACGGCGAGGAACTGAAGGGGTTCGCCATCGCCGGGGAAGACCGCAAGTTCGTCTGGGCACACGCCGAAGTCGAAGGCGGCACGGTCGTCGTAAGCGGCGAGGAGGTCTCTCGCCCGATCGCCGTCCGCTACTGCTGGGCCAACAACCCGATCGGCAACCTGTACAACGACGGGGGACTGCCCGCGTCGCCCTTCCGCACCGACGACTGGCCCGGCGTCACCCGGCCCATGACCCGTGAGGATTGGGAGAAGAGATACCCGGCCCCTCGTCCCGTCGCGGTCGCCCGCTGTCCGACAACCGTCCAGGTGGACGGCGACCTCTCCGAATGGAGAGGAGTCGCACCCCTGCCACTGCCCTTCCAGAAAGGGGCGTCCGGGGCCTTCCAACTGTGCTGGCGGAAGGATGGGCTCTACGGCGCCGTCCGAACGAAGGACGACCCCATCGAGGCGAACCCCGCGACGCCGTGGACGGGCGACAGCATTGAGCTGTTCATCGAGACGGACTTCCAACGCAGCATCGAAAGGACGCCCCAGACGGTGCAGTACGCCTTCAGCCCCGCGCCGGAACAGGGACCCGGCCCGGCCCACGTGCTGATCGCCCACGGCCCGCGCGAACACGCAGAGGGGGTCCGTTGCGCCTGGGACAGGACGCAGGACGGCTACGCGCTCGAGTTCTTCATCTCCGCCTCCCTGCTGGCTCCCGCAGACATGGGACCCGGCGAGAAGCTGGGGATGAACCTGGCGCTCAACGACGACGGGGAAGCGGTCGAGCAGTTCTACAGCGACAAGAACCGCAACCGCGGATGGGGGCGACCCATCACCTGGGGATGCGTTGAGCTGTCCGAGTGACGCCGGTCGAGAGGGGCGGCCGTCGCCCTGTCACTCGGGCGGCAAGTCGGGCAGAGGATTGCCGTAAAGCTCCTCGGAGACTCCGCTGAAGGCGCGATACATCACGCGCTTCGCCTCGGGGTTGGCGCCTATGGCTTCGCTGTCACCGTAATCCCCCAGCACGAAGCCGCCCTCGGGGGACATCCAGTGCTCACCAAGGGCGCGTGCGTCCGCCTCGATGCGCCCCGGCCGGCCGGTGGGCAAGGTGGCCTGAATGTCGGCCAGCGACTCAAACGTTATCCTGCCCCTGTAGCGCTCCCCGATCTCCGGGATGCCCAGTGCCCTGGGCTGCTGCAGGTTTATCACGTCACAGCCCGCCTCGATGAACCCTTCGATGATCTCGTTGATCCTGCCGCAGGAATGGACCCACACGTCCTGCCCTCCCGCGTGCATGACGTCGAACAGCCGGCTGTATCGAGGCAGGAAGAAACCGCGCCACAGGTCAGCGGAGATGAAAGCGGCCTGCTGGGTTCCCCAGTCGTCCGTCATGCTGAACGAGTGCAGCCGCTCCCCGAACCGCTCCTGGTAGTTGCGCACCAGGCAGACCTGAGCATCCAGGATCTTGTCGGCCAGCGCCGCTGCGTTCTCCCTTTCCGCGAGCAGCGCCATCAACACGTTCTCGAAGCCGGCCAGGGCGTGCATGCGCTCGAACAGAACCATGAAGATGCCGACCTGCGTGTACTTCCCTTCTGCCTCGGCCCCCCGGAACGCCTGCTCGCAGTCCTCGTAACGCCATTCCTCGCTGTAGTCCGGTGGCTCCAGCTTCCCGTGCTCGGACACGTCGGCCAGAGGGTGCCCCTTGGGCTGACCCATGTTGTGGACTTCGGTCTTCTCCCAGGCGCAGCCCCATTCGTCGACCGTAACGTCCCCTTCCTGACGACTCGGAGCAGGGCGTGGGATCCAGGCCGTGTCGTCCAGGCCGAAACATCCCATGCGCACGGGCAGACGCTCCGGGCGCCGGAACCGGACCGCCGCGCGCACGATCTCCATGGAGTTCTGGGCCATCTCCAGCCCCCCCAGCAAGTCCCCGAAAAGAGCAGTTCTACACTACTGCCCCTCGCGTTCGCGCGCAACGGAACCAGTCTCCCTGTCTTCGGATGGCGCGGGCGGACCGCCCGCCTCGGACCACGCCTCCTTCAGCGCGGCCATATGCTCACGGTAGCCGGCGAGCGAGGTCATCTCCAGTTCGTCGAAGAACAACCGGTGGCCCGGGCGGTTCAGTCGCCGAATCTGGGCGTGTTCCCCGAGAGTGAGCAGCAGATGTGCGGTCAAGCCACCGATCAGGAAACAGACGGCCACCACGGGCACCAGGCTGCGGATGAACGTCATGCGGAAGTGCCGCTCCGGTGCGCGCTTGAGCCGCCAGAACTGGACGCCAACGTAGCCGAGGAACGCCAGCAGCAGGATGCCGGCTCCCACCAGGCCGCCGACTGCACCGAGAATCCCCGCCGCCCAGGCGACGAAGCAGGCGAGGAGTCCGACCAGCAAAACGCCGAGAACGAGTCGGCCCCCGCGACTGCTGAAGGGATTGAAGACCCCCGGCGGAGGCACCTCGATGCCCGCGTCGCGGCAGCGTGCACGTATGGCCCGGTAGCTCAGGGCCATCACGATGCCTGCGCCGCAGCACAGCAGAATCGCCAGTTCGAGCGCCACGCGACCCGTGCAGTGGCGGAGGCCGTGGCGCATGCTGCTGAAGGGCGCAAGGCGGGTGTAGGCCCAGTAGAGAGCCAGCGGGAGCACGACCCCGGCCAGCGCGATGCCCCCCATGCGGCGCCAGCCGACGAAATACAGCCTGGCGCCGACCTCTTCCGACCCGTGGCGCCAGACGTAGTACCCCACCAGCGCGCAAAGCCCCACCAGGCCGATGGCGGAACCCAGCGCGACGAGTGCCAGGGCACCTGACTGAGCCCACAGATGCTCGATGTGCCGCAACGCCGGCACCACGATGGGATCGCTGAAGCCGAACGGCAGCTCTGCGATCAGAGACGTCAGCACGCCGTGGCGTCTGCGCGCCTCCTGTGGCCGATCTCCGACCTTCAGGGATTCCCACAGGCGTTGCTCCGACTCGTAGAGCGCTTCGGCCCGGGCCGCTTCCTCGCTCAGGCCAAGCTCCTCGTACAGCGACGGCGCCGCTCGAAGTGTGACGTCCAGACCCCCTTTCGCCACCATCATCTCGATCAGCGTGTCCGCATTGGCGCCCAGGTGCAGGGCCGGCATCACCATCTGGTCGGCAACTTCACGCGCGCCGTCCTGCCGCCCGCGCTCAAGCAGCAGAAGCGCAGCGCCCGGCAGGCGGCGCGCCAGCGACCGCACGTAGCGCAGATCCGGCAACGCGTGCCCCGCCACCACTGAAACGAGGGCCATCTGGTCGGGAAACGTCTTCGGCTGGCCCGCCAGTTCCGCTTTGCGCAGAACCGCATCATGCGTGTGCGGCTCGTAGCGCGTCTTCGCAGCGCCCTCGAGGAACTCCCGGAGCCCCTCCTGGAAGAGGTTCTCGTCAATCACCGACAGCCGTTCGACGTACAGCGGCGCCTCCTCACCTTCTGCGGCCGGCGCAGACGAGTCCGGACCATCGCCCGGGACGGTCTCCGTGCCGGCCTCCCACAGGAGGGCGGCCCGCACGTAATCGTGGAAGGCATTGTCCCGGTCCACCTCCTCGGCGCGTCGCAGGGCTTCGAGCGCTCTGCTGGGCGCCCGGCCCGCCCCTGCCTGCTCGTGCCGCCCCTCGTCCAGCAGCAGGCGGATGTAGTGCGTGTGATAGACCGGATCGCGTGGATAGCGCTCCCGCAGGACGCGCGCCGCCTCTACGTGCTCGCCCGTCACCTCGGACGGGAACCGGAGGTGCTCGAACACAAACCGTTCCTCGTCCGTGAGCCCTGCGGGGGGTTCGGTGGCAAACGCACGATGCGGCTGCCCCAGGGTCAGACCGGACAACAGACGCTGGGGCACGTGCAGTATGAGCAAAGCCAGCACGAGCGCGGCGGGCACCAGGGTGAGTCGGGCCGCCCACTTGGCGGCCGCCCGCAGGCGCATCCGTCCGCGATTAGCCCGCCAGATGCCTTCGGCGACCTCTTCCTGGTTCCCGAAGTGTCGCAGAGCCATCTGGACGCTTTCCTCGTCGTTCATTCCCCGCTCGCGCATCTCCTGCGCAGCGTCTTCCAGGTGAGAGCGAAGCTCCCGAGATACGTCCCAGTGCAGTTCGGGATCGGGACTCAGCCTGCGGGTGATCGCCTCGACGTATTCTTCGATCTCGTCCTTCATGCCGTCGCCCCCAGGAGCAGCGCGTCCACGGCCATGGAGAAGTCACGCCACTCCTGTGCCCTCTCTCGCAGCTCCGCCTGTCCCTTCCGGGTAAGCCGGTAGTACTTCCGCTTCCTCCCGTTGGGCCCC
>JASFTU010000199.1:0-5209 GCA_050050635.1 Candidatus Brocadiaceae bacterium | reverse complement strand
AGCGGCAGCACGAGCAGTTGTTGCGCGCGGGTGCAGGCCACGTAGAAGAGGCGGCGCAGCTCGGCCATCTGGTTGCCGTGCTCCTCGGCCTGCAGGTCCCCGTAAGCCGGCGTCTCGATGCCCCCGTCCAGCCTCAACCCGACGCGCCCGTCGTGGCGGTCGAACAGCAGCCGTCCCACCCGCCCCCTGTGCGGAAACGACCGCCCGAGGTCGGGCAGGACGACCACCGAGAACTCCAGGCCCTTGGCCTTGTGCATGGAGAGCAGTTGCACGAAGTCGTCTCCCGGCTCGACGCTGCTGGACTCCTCCTCGGGGAGGTCCGCCTCCTCGATGGAGCTGAGGTGTCGGACCACCGCGCCGAAGGTGCGGGCCGACTGCCCGAGGCTGCGCAGCCTGCGCCGCAGTTGCTCCAGAGCCGCCGCCCTCTGTTCACCGGCCGGCTTCAGCATGTAGGCGTGTTGCGCCCTGGTCTCATCGAACACCTGCCCGAGCAGCACAGGCGGCGGGAGGCGGTTCCTCAGGTGATGCCACCGGGCCATCAGGGCGAGCGCCTCCCCCACCGGGCCCTCCGTTTCCCCGCTCCGGAGGTAGTTCCATGGTCCCCCGCCGGCCCGATGGCGCAGGAGTTCCTCGTCGCTGACGCCGAAGTAGGAGCTCCGCAGCGCGCCGACGATGGCCGGCTCGTCCAGGGGGTCGTCTATGGCCCGCAGCAGGCAGAGAGTCTCCTCGGTCTGGCTGCGGCGGTAGAAGTGCTTCCCGCCGACGACGCGGTAGGGGATGCCACGGGCGTCGAGCGCTTCCTCGTAGATGTCCACGTCCGTGAGGGCCCGGAACAGGAAGGCGAAGCTGCCGTAGGAAAGCGGGGGCTCCGCAACGGGGAGTTCCGACTCGCCCTCCACGGCCTCGCGCACCAGCCTTGCCAGGTGATGGGCCTCCCACGCGCGTGCCCGGGCGGCGTTCCAGCCTTCTGTGCTGAGATCCGCGGCCGGGCAGACTGCCACGACGCCCGGCCCGCCGCGCTGCTGCTCCGCCAGCCCCCGTGCAAGGGGCACGTGCTCCGCCTGGTACACCTTCTCGTCCTCGGGCGCGCTGAACAGGGCCTCGAAGAGCCGATTGAACCAGTCCAGGAGCGGAGAAACCGAGCGGAAGTTGCAGTAGATGCGTTCGATCCGTTCCGGCCCGAACAGCCGCTTGAACTGCTCGTACATCTGCACGTCGGCCCGGCGGAACCGGTAGATCGACTGCTTCGGATCGCCGACCGCCATAAGCACGCCCTCCTCCAGGCAGACGTCCTCCAGGCGGTCGGCCGGGCTCCCGCTCCTGGCCTCACAGAGGTAACCGATCAGCTCGGCCTGCAGCGGATCGGTGTCCTGGAACTCATCGACGAAGAAGGCGCGGAAGCGACGCTGGAAGTATCGCCGCACTTCCGGGTTGTTCCTCAGCACCCGGGCCGCGACGAGGAGCAGGTCCTGGAAGTCCAGCACCGAACGGGAGCGCTTGAGCTGTCGGTAGTGCTCCACGAAGCCCGCCGTCCACTGGAACACGCGGGCCGCCAGGTGCGACCCGAGTCTCCGCGCGGCGCCACTGAAGCGCTCCAGAGCCGGTCGGGCGGCCTCCCTGTCGCCGCGGAAGCTCTTCAGCGCATTCTCCAGATCGGCCCCCGCCGCGGCGTAGGCCACCCGTCGGAGGGCGCTCTTCTCCTCCGGGGGACTTTCAGCAATGGCCTGCGCCGCGTCGCGAAGCGCCCGCGAGTCACGGTTACCTGACCCCTTGATCAGCTCGTCGACGGTCTGCGCCGCGGGCGGGGCCGCCTCCCGGACCGCCCGGACGGTCTCGTCCAGGTCGCCCTCGGGCCGGGGCAGTTCGAAGCGCGGAATCTCCAGGATCTCCGGCGCGTCCGCCAGAGCGTAGGCCAGTTCCTGCAGTTGCCGGGCCCGCACGCCCGCCCGCAGGGCCTCCACGAAGGCCCACGGCGCCTCCGCAACCTGTATCTCCATCCACTCCCGCCATGCCTCCTCTCTCAGCAGCGCGGCGGGCGCCTGCTCGAGGACGGTGAAGTCCGGATCGACTCCCGCCTCGGCGGGCCGTTCACGCAGGAGGCGCGCGCAGAACGAATGGATCGTGGAGATGTGCGCCTGATCGAGCTCATCCAGGGCGGCCCTCAGGCGCCCCCCCTCCGTGGCGGGGAGATCATCCCGGTAGACGCACCGGCTCAGGCGCCTGCGAAGCCGCTCTTCCAGCTCGCCGGCCGCCTTCTCGGTGAACGTTATGGCGACCGTCTGCGGCATCTCCAGCGCGCCGTCCCGGATGCCCCGGAGTACCCTCTCGATAATCAGCGTCGTCTTGCCCGTCCCGGCCGCCGCCTCCACGAGGATGGAGCGGTCGGTGCCCTCCTCGATTCGGGACCGGGCTTCGCTGTCGCGCATCCTCTCGGGTTCTCAGCCGGAGTCGCTGTCGCTGGCCGCCGGCCCCAGTTCCAGTATCAACGCCACCTCGTCGCAGTCGGGGAACTTGGGGCAGTTGAGGCAATCGGCCCATATCTTATGGGGCAGTTTCTCCTTGGGGTACATCTCGAAGCCGAACCGACGGAAGAAGTCCGGGGCGTAGGTCAGCACGAAGACACGTTCCATCCCCAGTTGACGTGCCTCCGCGATGGAGCTTTCCACCAGGGCGCTGCCCACTCCCTTGCCCTGTGCCTCCTCGGCGACGGCCAGGCTGCGGATCTCGCCCAGGCCCTGCCAGCTCACGTGCAGCGCAACGCAGCCACGGACCTCCCCGTCTTCGCGCCACACGAAGAAATCCCGCAGGCTCTCGTAGATGCCGTTCAGCGACCGGGGCAACATCAACTGCCGGTCGGCGTAATGGTTGATCAGCGAAAGTATGTGGGGCGGATCGTCAATGCGAGCCTTCTCGATCATGGTCCTTCACCTGGAGCTTGAGACGTGCCAGCAGCACCAGTCCCCGCAGGGCCGAGTCCACTGTCTGAATCCTGACCAGGTTCCTGCCGGGCTGCTCTCTGAAACCGCCGATGGCCTCGTCCGGCCGGGTCAGGTAGTAGCTGTTCTCGGGGAGAAACTGCAGCCGCATCAGGTACCGTGCAGCACCTTCGGCAGCGCTCAGGCTGTCGCCGTCGGGGTTCATGATAGCCGCCGCGGCGAAGACAACAAGGTCGTTGGCCGTCGCCCGAGTGCCGGGCGGGAAGCCGTCGAGCGTCCCCCCCGCCAGGTCATCGGCCGGCACGTCTGCGGCCGAGAGGTGGGCGGCGCGACGCTGCGCGGCGATCCGCGCGGCCCACTGGAGGAGCCGCTCATCCGGCAGGAAGGAGGTCAACTCCAGCAGGGCCGTCATCAGCCAGCGGGCCTGCTCCGCGGAGTACCCCGACTGGCCCTCCGCCGCCCGACCGGGCTGCTCGGCCTCCATCAGCACGGTCAGCGCCTTCCGGGCGGCCGGCAGGTAGCGCGCCGTGCCCAGTTCCCGGTACGCCAGCGTCAGCGCCAGTGCACCGCGCGCCTGGACGACCGCCCGCTGGCCACCCTCCGGGAGGGCGCTCGCCTGCCCGCTCTCGGAGTCATAGTCGAGCCGGAACCGGCCTTCCCCGTCCTGCATCGAGAGCAGGAAGTCGGCCAGCATCTGGATCCAGGGGTCAATCTCCTCCCTCCCCGTCGCCCGGCGCAGCCGGCAGATGCCCTCCAGCACCTGCGCGGATTCCTCCATCTCTCCGGCGCCGTGGCACGTCTCCTCCCGGCTGGTGAAGGCCATGCGCGGCCGCCGGGGGTCGGGATCGGTGAACTGCATGGCGAACGCCGACGCCTTGTGGCACGCCTGGACGGACTGCTCCAGGGGCCGCAGCTCGCACAGCGCGCCCAACGCCGCCGTTGCCCCCGCGTGGAGGATCAGGCTCTCACAGCCCCCGTGCAGACCGGTTGAGGGATCCGAATACATCAGGAACGAGCCGTCCCGCCGCTGCGCGTTCGCCAGGTAGCGTCCCGCCAGCCCGCATGCCCGCAGCAGGCTTGCCGCGTCCAACTCGCGCACGGGCACGAGCCCGCGCGTGCTCGGCAGAACGCGCCGACTGCCGGGAGCGTCGTTGACGTACCCTATCGACTCCAGACGCCACATGCGCAGGGCCTCCCGCTGCCAGCTTTGCGCCTCGAGGCCCGCCCTCCGACACACGGCGCTGAGGACCTCGCGATTCTCCGCCGCCTCCCATCCTACGACGTCGGCGGGCAGGAACAGAGCGATCTCACCGTCGGTCTGGACCGCGGCGCCGAACGGCTCCCCGAAGCCTTTTCCGGCGAAGACCCGTCGCTTCTCGGCCGGCCAGACACGCGCCGCGCGCAACACGTCGATGCGCACCCGCACGCGCCTGGGATCTATGCCGGCCCCGGCCTGCTCGAACAGGCGTCGTGCAGCCGCCAGGCCGCTGCGGGCCAGCTCGGCCTCTCTCGCCCTGGCGCGGACGGGGGGATCGGGTGGCCGGTAGACCGTCACCACAAGGGGGGCGCCAACCGGCTCGGCGCACGGCTCCGGGCCGGGCAGGGCCTCTCCCGCCCGAAGAGCCGCAAGCGCGTCCAGCACGAGCCCCATCAGGCAGGCGGCCCCTCGCTCGGACAGCTCGACCGACCACTGCCCTCCACGGACGGGGAGGAATGCCGTGTCAACTTCGGCCGGCGGCGCCTCCGCCGTCTCCGTCCCCGCCTGTCCGAGCCGCCCCCAGCCGAGCAGAACCGCCGCCCCGCCTGCGACGAGACAGAAGAGGAACAGCGCGGCCAGCTCTCTGCGCGCGGCCTGTGGATCGTCGGGAAGCATACCCGGGCTCATCACTCAGTTTGCCGCTCTGGAAAGCCGCCACCGCGCGTCGGCCCCGGCCGGGTCATGCGTCGACCGGTCAGGAGTCCGTTCCTCTGCTCTCATACCACTCCACGGTGCGGCGCAGGCCCTCCTCGAACCCTACGGCGGGTTCGTAGCCCAGCACTTCGCGGGCGCGACTGATGTCTGCCAGAGAGTGCTGCACGTCACCGGCTCGGGGCGGGCCGTACTCGGGCTCCACGGATATGCCGAGCAGCTCCTGGAGCAACTGCAGCAGCTCATTCAGCGTATGGCGCTCGCCGCAACCCACGTTGCAGACGGTGCCGGCTGCCCCCTCGGCATGCGCGGCCAGCAGGTTGGCCTCCACGACGTTGTCCACGAAGGTGAAGTCGCGGGACTG
>JASFTU010000198.1:0-5252 GCA_050050635.1 Candidatus Brocadiaceae bacterium | reverse complement strand
GCGGAACCGGGCGCCAGCCTGCTGGACGCGGCCCGCAAGGCGGATGTGCCGATCCGGAACGAGTGCGGCGGGCAGGGCGTCTGCGGCCGGTGCCTCGTCGAGATCAGACGGGGCGAGGTGCGCCGCCTGCCCACCCGGCACGCGCCGCCGGAGGGTCTCGACCTGGCCTGTCGTACGCAACTCACCGAAGGTGACGTCGAGGTGTTTGTCCCCGAAGATAGCCGGGAGGTGGACACCGAGGTCACGGTCCGGCCCGTCGAGCCGTTTCCCGCCGAATTCCCCCCGCCGGGAGGCATGATCGAGAGGGTGGGCCTCCAGCTGACGCCGCCCTCCCTGGACGACAACCGCGCGGACGCGGAGCGGCTGGTCCGTGCTCTGACCCGCTGGCGTGAGAGCCACTACTCGCTCGGCATAGAGGTCTTGAGGAATCTGCCGCGTCATCTGCGCGAGGCCGACTGGAACCCGGCGGCGACGCTGGCGGTCGAGCCCTGGGGCCACAAGGTGCTGGACGTGCGTTCCTCTGACGAAGCGGCCAGGTGCATGGCGGCGGTGGATGTCGGCACGACCGCCGTGAAGGCCCGTCTGCTGGCCCCGGGAGCGGGCCGGGAAGCGTCGTGCTACAACTCCCAGGTCATGTTCGGGCCCGACGTGATCTCGCGCATCATCCATTGCCAGCGGGACCCGGAGCGCGGCTGTCCCAACCTGCAACGCTGCGTGGCGGCGGACATCAACCGCCTGCTGGCGGCGCTGCTGGAGGCGGAGGGCCGGAGCGCGGAGGATGTCTGGGGGCTGGTGGTCAGCGGCAACACGACGATGGTTCATCTTCTGCTCGGCCTCTACCCGGTATGGATACGGCGGGAGCCTTACGTGGGCTGCGCGTACATGCTTCCCTCGGTGAACGCGCCCGAAGTGGGGGTGGAGATCAACCCGGCGGGACAGGTCTTCTGCCTGCCCTCGGTGAGCTCCTTCGTCGGCGCCGATATCGCCGCCGGCGTTCTCGCAACGGGACTGGCGGACCGCGAGGAGCCGGCGGCGCTGATCGATCTGGGCACGAACGGCGAGATGGTGGTGGGATGCCGCGAGTTCATGGTCTGCTGCAGTGCCTCGGCCGGCCCTGCCTTCGAGGGGGGAGCGAGCGCCTCGGGCACTCGGGCACGTGCCGGGGCGATAGATTCGGTATGGTTCGACGAGTCAGTGCAGTGGCGCACGATCGGCGGCGAGCCGCCGCTCGGCATCTGCGGCACCGGCTACATCGGCCTGCTGGCAACCCTCGTCCGGGAAGGGATCATCGACAAGACCGGCGCGTTCGTGCCCGGCGCCGCCGGCGTGCGAGAACCCCACGAGGGGGCCGCCGAGTACGTCCTGGTGCCGGCCGAAAAGGCAGCCCGAGAGCATGACATCGTGCTGACGCAGGCCGACGTGGAGAACCTGGTGCGCGCCAAAGGGGCGATCTACGCCGCGGGGAGCATCCTGCTGGGCAGCCTGGGCATGGAATGGACCGACCTGGAGCGCATCATGCTGGCTGGCGGTTTCGGGGAGAGCCTGGACAAGGATGACGCGGTGGCCATCGGCCTGCTGCCGGACGTGGACCGGGAAGCCATCGAGTTCGTGGGCAACACGTCGCTGAAGGGAGCCGTCCTGGCGGCTCAGAGCGCGGAAAGCTACTGGAAAGCCCGCGAGATTGCCGGCAACATGACCTACTTCGAGCTTTCGACGCATCCGGACTTCATGGATCAGTTCGTGTCGGCCTGTTTCCTGCCGCACACGGACACCGAGAAGTTCCCTTCGGTGTCGAGCACCGAACGTAGTGCGAAGGAGGATCAGAAAGCCGGGACGCAGTAGTTCGCCGAGTCGAGGGTCCTGCGGGAAAGGGAAAGGAGTCCGCACATGGCAGTGCCCGACGTCAAAGAGAGATTCAGCGGAGACATCAACGCTGTCACCATCGGTGCAACTGAAGAGGCAGGGGGCTCGCGCACCCGGACGGTCACTGTCGGCGGCGAGACCGGCCTGCCGATGCTGGGCTTCGAGGCCGAGTACCCCAATCCGCCGGCGTTGGCTCTGGAGATCTGTACCGCGGGGGTCGAGGATTGGCACGATGAGGCCCGGCAACACGTGGCCGACGTGGCGGATGATCTGGAGAAGTGGGCGGCGAAGTGCGAGGACTGGGGGGCGGACCTGATCTGCCTGCATCTGGACGCCGCGCACCCGGACAGCGAAGGTCGCAGCGCCGAGGAGTGCGTCGATGACCTCAAGCGTGTGCTGGGCGGGAGCGGGCTCCCGCTCATTGTCTGGGGGACCGACGTGGACGAGGTGGACAACGAAGTGCTCCCCAGGTGCACCCACGCCGCCGCCGGCGAGAACTGCCTGTTCGGCACGGCGAAGGAGGACAACTACCGAACCCTGGCCGCCAGTTGTCTGGCGGATTCCCACAAAATCATCGCGGAGGCGCCCTCCGACATCAACCTCTCCAAGCAGCTGCACATCCTCCTGCAGGACGTGGGGGTCGCCCTCGAGGATATCGTCATGCACCCCACCACCGGCGCGCTGGGTTTCGGCCTGGTCTACATCTACACGACCATAGAACGCGGCAGGATTGCTGCGCTGGGCGGTGACAGGCTCCTCCAGCAACCGGTCCTGGTGAACGTGGGCAAGGAGATCGGGCGGGTCAAAGAGGCCGTCAGCCCACAGGAAGAGACCCCCGAATGGGGGGACCGGACGATCCGCGCGCCCCTGTGGGAGTCGGCGTCCGCCATCTCCTACATGGAGGCCGGTACCGAGCTTGTGATCATGCGGAACCCGGAGGCGCTCGCCCAGGCCAGAGCAGCCGCCGAAGCCATGTGGCCCTCCGCGCAGTGAGACGACAGCGTCGCGAAAGGAGGAACTCGGATGTTTGTCATCGGCGAACGTATCAACGGGATGTTCACGGAGGTGAAGAAAGCCGTCGAAGGGCGCGACGCGAAGGCCCTTCAGAACCTGGCGTTGCGCCAGCTCGAGGCCGGTGCGGATGCCCTGGACGTGAACGTGGGCCCCACCAGGGGCAAGGCGGTGGACAACATGCGCTGGATGATCGAGGCGGTACAGGAGGTGACCGACGCCCCCATCTGCGTGGACACGCCGAAGCTCGACGTCATGGAGGTGGCACTGGACGTCTGTGAGAACCCGACGGTCATCAACTCCACCAAGGCCGGTGAGGAGCAACTGGACCGTTACGTTCCCCTCGCCGTTGAGACCGGCTCCCGGCTGATTGCCCTGACGATCGACGAGACGGGCGTCCCCAGGGACGCGGACGGCCGAGTCGGGATGGGGGCCACCATCGTCACGAAGGCGATGGAACACGGGCTGCAGATGCAGGACCTCTACATCGACCCGGTCATCCTGCCGGTCAACGTGGCCCCAAAGCAGCCGGCCGCGGTCATGCAGGCCATCGGCCAGTTGAAGCTGATCTCGGACCCGCCGCCGAACTTCATCCTCGGGCTGTCGAACGTGAGCCAGAACTGCAAAGAGCGTTCGCTGTTGAACAGCACCTACGTGGCCATGTGTATCGGGGCGGGGCTGAACGCGGCGATCATGGATGCCCTGGACGAGGACCTGATGCGGGCGGCCATAACGGCGGAGGTGCTCCTGGAGAAGCAGCTTTACTGCGACGACTACGTCGCAGCCTACATGAGCAACAAGTGAGAAGCTCTGCGGACCGGCGCCATGCGATGCGCCGATGCGAGCCGCACTCCCTACGTGGACCAGACAGCATGCAGGCCCCGGAGCAGGACCACTACTCGATAGCCCGGCAAAAGGCGCTCGAGAGGGTTAAGGAGCGCTGGGATCCGGGGCGCCTCAGGAAGCTCGGCGCGAAGCCCTCCGATGACGCGCTCTCGGCAGAGCTGCCCTTGCTGAACTGGCGAGTGGACGTGCGGCCCGAGCCTTACCGCATCTCAGTCCTGCCCGAGGGAGACGAGCCGGGCATCGTGTGGCAGATACTGACCCTCGACTACCTGGGCGCCGAGGAGGTCCTCGCGCCGAGCGGATTCGTGTCCTTCGCGGACTTCGTGGAGGGGCGGGGCTACCAGCGCGCCTTCGAGGGCCGTGTCAACAGGCGGCTGACCAGTACGGCGGGACGGGACCGGGATGCCTTCGTGGAAGCCGTGGAGCGGCTGGGCGGCGCGGTTGTCGAGGGCGACCCCGTCCGGTGCATTCTGCGCTTCTTCCCTTTGCTGGAGTTCCAGGTAACGCGGCACGATGCGGACGAGGACTTCCCCGCGTCCTGTACCGTTTTGCTGCCCGACAACGCGTTGAGGCTGTTCTCGCTGGAGGATACCATCGTGGCAGCCGAGAAGCTTGTGTCCGCCCTCGAGGGCAAGACTCCGGTGGTCAGCACGGCATGAAACGTATCTACATAGCAGCCACCGAGCAACACGCCGGCAAGACGACGGTGAGCCTGGGCATCTATCGGGCTGCCCGGAAGCGCGGCCACAACACCTGCTTCATCAAGCCCGTGGGCCAGCGATACATTATGGAGGATGGGGAGCAGGTGGACGAGGACGCGGCTCTGTTCAAGCACGCCCTCGGTGTCGAAGGACCGGTCAAGGATCTCAGTCCGGTGACCATCCCGCGGGGTTTCACGCAGCAGTACATCGCCGATCCGGATCCGGAGTCCATCCGGGGTCCCATCCTGGAGGCGATGGCTCGCCTGGAGCGCGATCACGACCTCGCCGTCGTCGAGGGCACGGGGCATGCGGGCGTCGGCTCCGTCCTGGACGCCTCCAATGCACAGGTGGCAAGGATGCTCGAGGCCAGGTGCGTGATCGTCACGGGTGGCGGTATCGGTCGCTGCATTGACGAGATCTGTCTCAACCGGGCGCTCTTCGATCGGCACGACGTCCCCATCGTCGGGGCGATCATCAACAAGGTGTACGAACAGAAGTACGACAAAGTCAGCGATGCGGTCCGGCAGGGGCTGGCGTACCAGGGGATCGAGTGTCTGGGCGTGATCCCGTACCGACGCGAGTTGACCTACCCCACGATGCGCCACGTGCAGGAGGAGTTCGGCCTGGAAGTCCTGTGCGGCGGCGAGAGGCTGGACAACAAGATCCGCGACATCATCGTCGCTGCCATGGAACCGCAGAACATGGTCAATTACCTGAGCGACGGGTGCCTGGTCGTCGTCCCGGGTGACAGAGTGGACAACATCCTGGCATCCCTCAACGCGCACCTGATGAAGGACATGGGCACGGCGCCGGAGGTGGCCGGCCTGCTGC
>JASFTU010000197.1:0-5254 GCA_050050635.1 Candidatus Brocadiaceae bacterium | reverse complement strand
CTTGCGCGGCCCGTGCCGCATCCCTGGTTGCACAGTGCGGAACTGGAGGCGGTCGAGCGGTGGGAAGAGGTGGCGCAGTACGGAGCCCTCGCCAGGGCGAATGAGCAGGCAAAGCGGATCATATCTCGGGGAGCGCCGCAGTCCCTGGTGCAACAGGCCCTGGAGCGACTCAGCGACGCGGCCCGCGGGTTCTGCAATGTCCTTCTCACGCCGGACCACATGCATCCGCTCGAGCGGCAGCTCTTCAGCGGGCGGGCGGTCCTCTCACCCGCCTCCGACCTGCGCATCGATCAGGTGGGCGTTCCGGATGAGATCGCCTGGACTCTCTTCGGGCCCCTGCTCAAGCGTGAGCTGGACGCCGAAGAAGTGGATCAGCGCACCGAGAGAGCCGCGCAGGCCCTCGACGAGCTGATGTCCCGTTCCTGGGTCGTCCTCAACCGGGCTCCCACCACGGGACCGGGCTCTATGCTGGCGTTCCGCCCCGTCCGTCACTCCGAGGATGTCATCCGTCTCCATCCGCTGGCGTGCGCCCCGATGAATGCCGACTTCGACGGCGACATGGCTGCCGTCCTGCTCCCCCTGAGCCCGGCGGCGCAACGGGAGGCCGCAGAGAAGCTCAGCGTGGCGGCTCACCTGGGGCGGGATCCTGGCCTGGTCCAGAAGCTGGCGCCTACCCACGAGAGCGTCTGGGGCCTGGCCGAGCTGAGCGTCAACGCGGAGGGTAAGCGCGAGATCGCCGAGCTGGCGGGCGTGGACGTGCCGATGCCTGAGGGCTACCTCACGCGCGCCGCAGTGGTCTCTGCCCTGGAGCGGATCCTCGATCGCAAGGGCGTCGAGGAGACGCTTGCTGCGGCCGAAAGGTTGCTGTGGCGCGGCTTCGAGGTGGCCGCGGCCTCGGGTGCGTCGATCAGTCCCTTCTTCGGCCGCGCCGTTGAGTCGGAGACCCGGCCACGGTCCGAGGATGCCGACGCATGGCAGGCCTGCTCCGATGAACTGGCCGAGCGCATGGCTGCTCACGCCGACTTCGCCGCACCGGAGGTCGGCCCGCAGGTCCTGGCGGTCAAGAGCGGGGCGCGCGGACGCGTCGAACACCTGGTGAACCTGGCGGGATCCCGCGGAGTCGTCGAGGACGCTGCCGGCGAACCCGTGGTGGTCCGGCGGGGCCTGCGTGAAGGGCTGTCGCCGGAAGAGATGTTCGCCTGTGTGGCCGGCGCGCGCCGAGGACTGACCGCCTCCCTGCGCTGGGTGCTGGAGAACAGCCGCGAGATCCGGCGTGCCGGACGGCCCAAGGGATTCAGTGTCCTGGCAAGGGCCATGCGGGCGGACCGCCCGGGAGTGGTCTTCGCACAGGCGGCCGCGACCGGAGAAACCGATCCCCTGACCGACGTTGACGCCCGGGTCTTCTACGGCCTGCCCGTGCGAGAGGGCTCGCGCTGAACACGACGGTCGGCGGTCCCTCCCGCCGGCATGGCCTCCCCCTGCCTGGTCCCTGGGAAGCCGCGGACGCTTCTGGTATGCTGCGGGCGGAACCGGGAGCTCTGCAGAGACGAACGCGAGGAGGACGTGACATGAGAAAGGTTTATCCCGCCGTCGCGCTGCTGGCACTGCTTGTGGCGGCCTGCGGTTGCCTGAACCTCCGTCCTCTGCTGGTCGGGGAGATAGAGGAGGTGGTCGTCCGGGAGTCGCCGCGCTGGTTCGAGTGGAACAGGATCGCCCTTGTGGACGTGGAGGGCGTCATCGGCTCGGCGAACGGCCTGCTGTTCGCCCTGGCGGGGACGACTGCGGCCGACGTGCGGGAGAAGCTGGAGCGCGCCGCGGACGACGGACGGGTGCGGGCGATCGTGCTGCGGATTGACAGCCCCGGCGGCACCGTCAGCGAGAGCGACACCATCTACCGGGAGGTGCTGCGCTTCAGGCGCGAGACGGGCAAGCCGGTGGTGGCCTGCCTGATGGGCACCGGCACTTCCGGCGCGTACTACGTCGCACTGGCCGCCGACCGGATCGTCGCCACTCCCGCCACCGTTACCGGGTCGGTGGGCGTGCTCATCCAGTTCCTGAACGTGGAGGGCCTGTTCGATAAGCTGGGCCTCCGCTCGGTCGTGGTCAAGTCCGGTGCGCGGAAAGACATGGGCTCACCCACGCGGGAGATGACCGAGGAGGAACGGGAGATGCTCGGGGGCGTGGCGCGCGAGCACTTCGAGCGGTTCCTGCAGGCGGTGCGTGACGGACGGCCCGGCGTCACCGAAGAGGACGTGGGAACCATCTCGGACGCCCGCATACTCACCGCCGACCAGGCCCTCGAACTGCACCTGGTGGACCAGATCGGCTACCTGGACGAAGCCATCGCGCAGGCGCAGCGCCTGGCCGGCATCAAGGCCGCCGACGTCATCCTCTACCGGCCGTTCCCGCACTACAATGCGAACATCTACGCGACGGCGAGTGCCGGATCCCGGAATCTGCCCGCGGGCGTGACGGAACTGCTGCGCGGGAGCGGCCCCGCGTTCCTCTACCTGTGGTGGCCCGGCCTCTGAGATCGGGGGCAGCCCGGTCAGGCGGGCACCTTTGCCGTCTCCCTGGTCAGGTCGCTCTGCGCCTCGACCAGCTCCCGATAGTCCTTGCACCGCTTCATCAACTTCCGGTGAGGACCCACGTCGAGAACCTGACCGTCCATCATCATGATGATCTTGTCCGCGTTCCGCAGGGTGGAGAGGCGGTGCGCGATGATGAAGGCCGTCCGGTCCTCGATCAGCCGATCCAGCGCGTCCTGGATGAGTTTCTCGTTCTTGGTGTCGACCGACGAGGTGGCCTCATCGAGGATCAGCAGGTTGGGGTTCTTCAGCACGGCGCGGGCGATGCAGATCCGTTGCTTCTCCCCGCCGGAGAAGCGATTGCCCCGCTCCCGCGCGTCGGTGTCGTAGGCTTCGGGGAAGCTCATGATGAACTCGTGGGCGTTGGCGACCCGTGCCGCGCGGATCACCTCTTCCCGTGTCGCCGTGGGCTTCCCGTAGCGGATATTCTCCAGGATGCTGTCCCGGAACAGGAACGGCTCCTGTCCCACGATCGAGAGCTGCCTGCGGTAGGACGGCAGGTGGAGCTTCGACAGGTCGTGCCCGTCGATGAGGACCCTCCCGGTGGAGACGTCGTAGAAGCGGCACAACAGCTTGATCAACGTGCTCTTCCCGGAGCCGCTCGGCCCGACGATGCCGACGGTCTGGCCGGCCGAGACCTCGAAGGAGACGCCCTTGAGCACCTCGGGACCCGAGTCGTAGCTGAAGTGGACGTTCTCGAAGGCGATGCTACCGTCGATGCTCTCGATCTGGCGTCCGTCCGGATTGTCGGATACGAGCACTTCGGAGTCCAGCACGTCGAAGACTCGTTCGGCGGAGGTGGCCGCGTTCTCGAACTGCTCCGTGATGCGAGCGAAGCGCCGGACGGGGGCGTACATCAGCCCTATCCAGCCGATGAACATCACCAGCTGGCCGATGGTGAAGCCGGTGCCCTCCATGGTGCCGCGTCCGCCGAACCAGTACACAAGGACGGTGCCGATCTGGGTAAGCACCATGAACCCCGTGATGAACCGCGCCGAGAAGGCGGTAGCCTTGATTCGCTCGGCGCGGAACCCGCCACTGAGGTGGTTGAACTCGCCGATGGCCCGTTCCTCCTGGCTGAACGCCTTGACCATCTCGATGCCGGGTATGGTATCGGCCAGGTGGCCGCTCATCGCCGCCCGCAGCCGGAAGGCCTTCCGCAGCACTTTGTGCACGTTGTCGCGGTACCACTTGACCAGGAAGTAGTAGAGTGGCAGCGGGAACCACAGCATCAGCGTCAGGGGAACCGAGTAGCTGAGCATCCAGCACAGCACGATGGCCAGCAGGATGACGTCCACGACGAACTGCTGCGCCTGTCCCACGGCGAAGCGCTGCAGCCGGGAGGTGTCGCTGACAACCCGGCTGATCAGGCGGCCCGTGCTCTGCCGATCGTGGTACTCCATCGACAGCTTCTGGAGGTGTGAATAGACCTTCTGTCGGAGGTCGTAGATCATGTTTTGTGCGACTTTGCCCACCAGAATCTTGCGCACCGCCGCCACGCCGGCTCGCACGAACAGCAACGCTGCCAGCACGATGACCAGGGCCCTGAGCAGGAAGAGGTCCATGTTGGCGATCGCGCTGTCGATGAGGGTACGGCCCAGCCGGGGAACGGCCGCCTGGATTATGGCGATGGTGAAGGTCATGGCCAGGCTGAGCGCGACCATTCCCTTGTAGGGCTTCAGGTAGGCGAGCATGCGGGACATGACCGCGCGTTTGCTCAGGCATGCGTTGCAGACGTCCCGATCGCGGGGCAGGAGCTGGCCACATTCGGGGCAGCGCCGGGCGTGCTGGTTGGCTTCGCCCGTGGAGTCCTCTTCGTCGCGATGCTCAAGGCTCTCCTCGTGCTGGTCGGGGCAGTCCCATGCCAGCCGCCGCATCAGGTATTCCTGGAACTCCTCGGTGAACTCCCTCACCGGGTCGGAGAGGCTGGAACTGAAGCGGAGGATCTCGAGGTTCTTCTCCCAGGTGGTCAGCATCAGGAAGCCGCTGCCCATCAGCCACTTCACCTTCACCAGCGCGACCCGGCGCAGGGGTATCTCCCGGACTACCTGCTCGCCCTCCTCCTCTATGACCAGCACTCGCCGGTCGGTCACCACCAGAGCCTCCGCCCGGTAGTTTCCCTCGGTGTCCATGTCGCTCTCGAAGGCCAGCCTGACCTCCTCGCTCTCCGCACGTAGCTCATCGAGTCTGGGGCACAGCCACGAGGGAGTGGTGTCGAGCTTCCAGACTATCGGTTTACGGTCACCCATTGGGAACTTCTCCGTTGGTTTCGGGCCTGCGCGACGGGCCTGGTTCAGGCGTGCATGTCCAGCAGCTTCTGGCTCTGCTTGTCGAAGACGGCCTCGCGCGGGATGAGGAAGCGCCCGCCGTCCACGTCCACGATGATCAGCCCTTTCCCCTTGATCCGTCGGAAGTTGTGTCTGTCTCGGACCAGAAACTCGCGCCGGCCTCTGTCGGTCTCCACGGTCCAGCGGGTTGCGTTGTGTGCGTCGTCCACGGACAGCACACGCTGGATGCGCGGGATGTGGTATCGCTTCTCCAGCACTTCCCGCAGGACGGTACGGGATTCGTCGTCCAGCTCCTCCAGGTCGCCGACCACGCCGATTTCCTCCTCGTCCTGATACAGGATGACGAAGCGGTCGGGTTCGGAGTAAGGGAACGCCAGC
>JASFTU010000196.1:0-5260 GCA_050050635.1 Candidatus Brocadiaceae bacterium | reverse complement strand
AAGGCCGTCCAGACCGGAGGACCAAGCGGCGGCTGCATCCCGGACGAGTATCTGGACCTGCCCGTTGATTTCGACGAGCTGACCAGGGTCGGCTCGATGATGGGCTCGGGCGGGATGATCGTGATGGACGAGGACAGCTGCATGGTGGACGTGGCCCGCTACTTCCTGAACTTCCTGGCAGAGGAGTCGTGTGGCAAGTGCACTCCGTGCCGCGAAGGCAACCTGCGCATGTTGCAGATCCTTGACCGGATCTGCGAAGGGGAGGCCACCATGGCTGACCTGGAGCTGCTGGAGGACGTGGCCGACGTGGTCAAGACCACTTCACTGTGCGCCCTGGGCAAGACGGCTCCCAACCCGGTCCTCTCCACCCTTCGCTATTTCCGGGACGAGTACGAGGCGCACATCCGGGACAAGAAGTGCCCCGCCGGCGTCTGCCGGGCGCTGATCACCTTCACCATCGACCCCGAGAGGTGCATCTGCTGCGGCCGCTGCGCCAGGGACTGCCCCGTCGAGTGCATCGCCGGCACGCAGGGCAAGGCTCCGGCCAGGGCCACCGACGAGGATCGCGAGCAGGGGAAGGTGGGCGAGCCGTTCCAGATAGACCAGGAAACCTGCATCAAGTGCGGCACCTGTCACGACGTCTGTCCGGTTGGTGCCGTCGAGAAGGGATAAATGCCGAAGGTACGCTTCACAATCAACGGCCAGCCGGTCACCTGCGAGAAGGACTCCATGCTGCTTGAGGTGGCCCTGGCTAATGGGTTTGAGATACCCGCTCCGTGCTACCACGAGTCCGAGCCGCCGTACGGTGCGTGCCGGCTTTGCCTGGTGGAAATCACCCAGGGCGACTGGAACTGGATCGAGGCATCGTGCACGTACCCTGTGCGCGAGGACGGGATCGCGGTGCAGACCGACAGCGAAAAGGTGCGGCGCTATCGCCGGCTGAACCTGGAGCTGCTGCTGGCCCGCTGTCCCGAATCAGAAGCCGTGCAGGAAATGGCCCGGGAGCTGGGCCTGGAGCGACCGCGACTGCCGGAGGACGGCACGGACCGGTGCATTCTCTGCGGCCTCTGCGTGCGGGTCTGCCGCGACCTGGTCGGGGTGGGGGCCATCGGCTTCACCGGCAGGGGACCGGAGCGGCGGGTCGAGACGCCTTACGGAGAGCCATCGGAGAGGTGCATCGGCTGCGGCGCGTGCGCGGAGCTCTGCCCCAGCGGCCACATAGCGGTGGTTGACGACGAGGAAACGATGACGCGACGGATCGAGCCGTTCGCAACCGAACACAAACTCATCCCCTGTCCGCAGTGTGGACGCGGGTACGTGAGTGAGAAGCACATGGAGCATCTGCGCAAGGCCCTGGGTGAAAAGGCGGCCGTGCTGGAGGCGTGTCCGCTCTGCCGCGGCCGCACCCGGGCGCTCGAGCTGAAGCGAGTTTTCCAGACGATAACGAAGCCTTGACAGGAGATGCGCGATGTCTCGGAAGGTTTTCAGCGCGGTCATACGCGGGGCGCACCAGTTCGTAGAGCAGGCCGAGGAGGCCTGGCAGGAGGCCGTGGATGAGCACGGCGCCGATGCTGAACTGAAGTTCCCCGACACGGCCTTTGCCCTGCCGATGATACTTGCCCTGACGGGCCAGAAGGTTCAGACCGTCGCCGACTGCGAACCGGTGCTGAAGCATTGCCGTGAGGACCTGTTGCGCGATCCGCCCGCCGACAACGCGTGGCTGCCTTACCTGGGCCACGGCCTGGACGCGGGCGCGGCCACGATGTTCGCCCAGGAGATACTGTGCGCCCTCGATTACCTGAAGGGCTACGAGCCGGACGACGGCTACCTGGGGTTCCTCGGTGACACCTCGATGCGAGAGGTCGGCATCCAGCTGGTCGACGGGCGTATGCCGGGGTTTGCGGCGATCCTCGGGCCGGCGCCGGACGACGAGACTGCCGTCAGCGTCATCCGTGAGCTGCAGAAGCGCAACATCCTGATCTTCCCCGTAGCGAACCGCGACGGGAAGAGCATGAAGGAGCAGCTCGACCGCGAGCGGGTGCAGACGGGCTGGGACACCTACATCGTGCCCACGGGCCCCCGCACCCGGGATGCCATCTTCGTTCTGAACTGGGCGGTGCGCAGCGCCCTGACCTTCGGCGGGCTGAAGCCCGGCCAGTACCAGCAGATACTGCAGTACTCGCGCGATCGTGTCTTCGCTTTTGGCATCACCTTCAGCTCCATCCCCGATGATTGGTACGCCACCGGCGCCGGCGCCATCCTGATGGGCTACCCCGTCATAAGTGACAGCGAGGACACGCCCGAAGTCCTGCCGACCGGCGTGACAACCTATGAGGCCCTGGTGAGGGAAACCGACCATGAGGAGCTGGTGCCGACCTGCATCGAGGTGCGGGGCGTCAAGGTCACGGTCGAGGAGATCGACATCCCGGTGGCCTTCGCCGCCGCGTTCGAGGGCGAGCGCGTCCGCCGCGACGACATGCAGGTGGAGTTCGGCGGGAAGAACGGCCGGTGCATCGAGTACCTCCACATGGTCGATATGGACGACATCACCGACGGCACCGTCGAGGTGGTGGGGGAGGGCATCGAGGACGTCCAGCCGGGGGACGTGGTGGATCTCGGCATCGAAGTGCTGGTGGCCGGCCGCGAGATGCAGGAGGACTTCGAAGGCATCCTGGAACGCCAGATCCACCTCTACCTGAACCATGCCACAGGCGTGATGCACATCGGCCAGCGCCACCTGGCGTGGATCAGGATCAGCAAGGAGGCCTTCGGACAGGGCTTCCGGCTGGAACACGTGGGCAACATCCTTCATGCCAAGCTGCATGACGACTACGGCAAGATCGTGGACAAGGTGAGCGTCCGCATAATCACCGACGAGGCCGAGCTCGACGCCCTGCTGGAACGGGCCGAGAAGACGTACGAGGTCCGGGACGCCAGGCTGGCCGGCCTGAAGGACGAGGAGGTGGACGTCTTCTACTCCTGCACGCTCTGCCAGACCTTCGCGCCGAACCACGTCTGCGTGGTCAGCCCCGAGCGTCCGGGCCTGTGCGGGGCCTACGACTGGCTGGACTGCAAGGCGGCCCATCAGATCAGCCCCGAGGGCTGCAACCAGCCCATCCCGAAGGGCCGCACCATAGACGCGGAGATGGGCGAGTGGGAGGGCGTCAACAAGTTCGTCTACGACCACTCGAACCGCAGCGTCGAGCGATACTGCCAGTACAGCCTCATGAACCACCCGATGACTTCCTGCGGTTGCTTCGAGTGCATCGTGTGCATCGTGCCCGAGGCCAACGGCGTCCTGGTCGTCAACCGGGAGTACACCGGAATGACGCCCATCGGGATGGAGTTCAGCACGCTGGCCGGGCAGGTCGGCGGCGGAGTGCAGACGCCCGGCTTCCTGGGAATCGGCCGCCGCTACATACTCAGCGACAAATTCATCAGCTACGAGGGCGGACTGCGGCGAATCGTCTGGCTGCCGAAGGAACTGAAAGCTGACCTCCAGGAGGACCTGGCGGCCAAGGCGGGGGATATGGGCATCGCTGACTTCGTTGAGAAGATCGCGGACGAAACCGACGCGACCGACAGCAAAGCCCTGATGGACTGCCTCCAGGAGGTGGAGCATCCGGCCCTGCAGATGGAGTCGCTCCTTGGCGTGCCGGGCTCGCGCCGTGACTGATCCGAGCTTGCCGGTTGCGAGCGGACCGTCGGGCGGGCAGCCCGCCCCTTTTCCCTTGCATGGTCGCCCTTCGATGCGTATCTTCGGCTTTCTCCGCCCCGGCGACGCTTTCGGTTCCCGACATGATCTACTCTGGATGACATGTGGTTCTGCATCTTCGGCTTCCCGGAGCGGCTGAGCGCGGACATATCTTCACCTGACTACTCGGGAGGAAACGGCCAATGGCGGTGACCGGGCTGGACATCTACAAGCTGCTTCCCCAGACCAACTGCGGCGACTGCGGCGTTCCCACCTGCCTGGCATTCGCCATGAAGGTGGCGGCCAAGCAGTCATCCCTGGAGGAGTGCCCACACGTGAGCGACGAGGCACAGGAGGAACTGGGCGCGGCAAGCGCCCCGCCGCAGAAGCTGGTCAAGATGGGCGCCGGCGAAAGGGCCATCGAGATCGGCAACGAAACCGTGATGTTCCGGCACGACGAGAAGTTCCACCATCCATGCGGCATCGGGGTGCTGGTCAACGACACCGACGACGTGGATGCGAAGGCCGAGAGGATTGAGAAGCTGTCCTTCGAGCGGATCGGCCAGGTCATCGAGGTCGATGTCGTGGCGGCGCGCTGCGCCTCCGGCGACGGTGCGAAGCTGAAGGAGGCAGCCAGAGCACTGAACGACCGGCTCGGCCTGCCGGTGGTGTTGATCGGGGAATCGGCCGACCAGTTGCGGCCGGCCGCCGAGGCCCTCGCCGATGCCCGGCCTCTGCTGTGGGAACGGGAAGGGCCGTCTGAGGAGCTGATCGGCCTGGCCGCAGAGACGGGCCTGCCTCTGGTGGTGGAAGGCGACCTGGAGAAGTGCGATGCCGACACGCAGAAGGCCAGGGAAGCCGGCGTCGAAGGGATGGTGCTCTGTCCCGGCATGACCGATCCCCAGAAGGCGCTGGAGTTTCTCACGATCACCCGCCGCGCCGCGGTCAATAAGACCTACCGTCCGCTCGGCTATCCGGCGCTGGTATATGCCCGCTCGCAGGATCCGGTGCAGCTTGCGCTGGAGGCCGCCCACTACGTGCTGAAGTACGCCGGCATCGTGCTGATGGACGTGGACACACCGGAGTATGTCCTGCCGGTCTTGGTGGCTCGCCAGAGCATCTACATCGACCCGCAGCGGCCGGTGCAGGTGGAGCCGAAGATCTACGAGGTGAATGAACCGGACGCGGAGTCGCCTTTGCTGATCACAACCAACTTCTCGCTCAGCTACTACAGCGTGCTCAGCGAGGTAGAGGCCAGTCGCGTGCCCTCCCGCATCCTGACCGTCGATACCCAGGGCACCAGCGTGCTGACCGCATGGGCTGCCGACGAGTTCGGCCCGGAGCAGATCAAGGAGGCCATCGAGAAGTCGGGCGTGTTCGACGAACTGGCCGACGGGCATTGCAGGCCCGTCATTCCGGGCCTGGTGGCCGTCATCAGCGGCGAGCTTTCCGAGGAGTTGGGCCAGAAGGTGATCGTCGGCCCCAAGGAGGCGAGCGGGATACCACGCTTCCTCAAGAACGAATGGCCGAGTCTGGTAGGATAGGAGCGGAATGCCGAGGGTAACC
>JASFTU010000195.1:0-5277 GCA_050050635.1 Candidatus Brocadiaceae bacterium | reverse complement strand
CGGGTGTGGTCCGGGTGTTCGTGGGTGACCGGCCTCTACGGGCTGGAGCGGGTGTGCCGCGCCGCGGAGGTACTCATCCGCCTGGAGTGCCCCGATCCGGGGGTGGAAGTGGCTCCCGATATACTGCTGGAGGCGCGCCGGTAGGGAGGTCTCAGGGGGCGCTACTCGGCGTTTTTCCTGGCGTACATGGCCTGGTCGGCCCGGGCCATAAGGTCTTCCAGCGTCTCCCCTTCATCCGGTTCCCGATAGGCCGCGCCCAGGGTGAGTGACAGGTCATAGGGGCGATCGGACCGGGCCAGGCGTGCGTTCAGGGCCTCCTGCAGGCGGTGTCCGGCCGCCTCGATGCCGTTCCTGCGGGCCCCGACGGCGAGCACACAGAACTCGTCCCCGCCAACGCGCGCCACAATGTCGGACTCCCGGAAGGTCGTGCAGAATATGTGGGCAACATCCTTGAGTGCTTCGTCTCCCTCCGGATGTCCGTACTCGTCATTGACGGCCTTGAAGCCGTCCAGGTCCGCGAAGAACAGCAGCAGCCCCATCCCGGTTCGGTCCGCCAGCTTGAGTTGTTGCTCAGCCAGGGTGGTGAAGCCGCGCCGGTTGTAGAGGCCGGTCAGTTGGTCGCGGAGTGACATGGCGCGGAGTTCTTCCCGCATTTCGACGACATCGGTCACGTCGCGCAGGGAGGCGAGTTTCGCCTTCTGGCCTTCCCAGATGGTTTCGACGGCTCGGATCTCGGCTATGCGCGTCCCGGCGTCGGGGACCTTGATGCGGACTTCCTTCTGCTCGCCCGGCTCGACGGGGAAGCCGAAGGGCTCTCCGATGAGCTCTTCCGGTGCCCGGGCGAAGAGCTGTTCGGCGGCGGGGTTGACGAACTGGACGAGGTCCTCATCGTCAATGACCACCATCGCATCGGCGCTGCTGTGGACCAGATGGCGCAGGCTGGCCTCGGCCTGCCGGCGGGCCCGTTCCATGCGCGTGCGCTCGACGGCGTAACGTATGGCGCGCGAGAGTTCACGGGTGCTCATGCGGGTCTTCACCAGGTAGTCGGCCGCGCCCCCGCGCGCGGTGTCGAGGAACATCTCGGTTTCGTCCATGCTGGTCAGGACGATGATGGGAACGCCCTCGGCATGGCGATGGACGGTATCAACGTCCCCGACGGCCAGAGCTCCCGGCACCGAGATGCCAAGCAGGATCACGTCCACGTTGTTGCGACTCAAGCGGTCCAGCCCGTCATCAAGGCCACCCGCGTACTCGACCGCGAAGCCGTCAGCGGCCGGGCCTCCCAGCATCTGCTGGATGAGCTGGGCATCGCCCGGGTTGTCATCAATCAGCAGGACCGCGATGGAATCCGTCTTCATGTTCGCCCGCCTGCAGCAGTGGAAATGGGAGTCGCCAGAGGCGGATCGCTCCCCCTCCGACGGCCATCGCGCGCGCACGGCATGCTCACTGCACGCTCACAACCTGCCGCCTACTCATCCGACGGTGCCGTATGCTGCACAGGGCAGGGCTCCTCGCCCCGTGGCCGGGTGCCTCATTCGGCTACACGAAGAGGAGCATGCAAGATTCATGCCTTGATGTACGGGTTCTGCTTGATCTCGGCGGGGATTTCGATACGCGCAAACTGCATCTTCGAATAGTGCGGGATGGCCACGGGTCCGCCGACAACGTAGATGAACTCGTCCACGAAGGCCTGAGTCGGGCCCTCGATGCCATCGATGTATTCCGCAGGAACCTTCCGCTCCTTGGCCGCGATGTTCGACAGGTCCGTCAGCCCGGTGCGCGTCACGCCGTCCGCGCGCTCCAGAATGACCGATTTGCGGGTCTCCCCGGCCACCATCGCTTCCACGCTCGAGTAGCCTACGCGGTACGCCTCGGAAGCGTCGATGTCGGACATCATGCAGCTTCGCTGGATGTGCTGCGGGTTCAGCGTGCAGTCTTTGACCCTTCCGGGAACGGCATCGGCTCCGAGTTCGGAGGCGATAAGCTGGCTCAGGAATGTGGCGGGGGAGAAGGAGGTTGCCCGTCCGTGTTGGATGTTGCCGTGCGCGTCGCGGATGACCTCCGTGCCGTACACCTCGGCAATGCTCTGTCCGCCTTCTTTGTCCGTGAGGTCCTCCTGGACGACGACGACAACCTCACCCAGGCGCAAAAGGCAGTCCTCGACCTTGTCCAGGAAGGCCTGCTTGTCAAAGAGCTCTTCCTTGCAGAGGATGATCTGCGGCGGCGCGTCCGGCAGCATGTCGCCCTTGGGATCGACGCGCGCGAACGCCGTCGCCTGGGCCAGCCAGCCGGCCTTGCGGCCCATGACCTGGTAGACGATGACCGGGGCGATGTCGAGGCCCTGTACGACGCCCCCATCCCCCTGAAAGTTGGCCATCACACGGTAGCTGGAGAAGTCGCTGTGGACGTTCTTCAGGGCCGTTGCGTTATACAGCGCGGCCGAGCCCCATCCGGGGCAGTGGTGCGTGACGGGCAGATCGTTGTCCACGGTCTTGATGGCGTGCATGGCCGCGATGTCGGCCACCCGGGTCAGCCCGAGAAGCTGATCGGCGCTGTCGTTGCCGCCGATGTAAACAACGCCGTCAACGCCGAGCAGATCGAGGTGCTCGGCGATCTTCTCGTACTCGGCGTCCTTGGGCTTGATGCGGGTGGTCTTCAGACCGGCTCCGGGTCCGTTGAAGACGAACGACATGGGGTCCATGTGGGTCAGATCGACGATGTTGCCGTCGATGTTGGCGTTCAGCAGGCCCTCCAGGCCGTTGATCATGCCATAGACTTCGACGCCCGCGTTCTGGGCGGCGTCGATGATGCCGGCGACCTCCCAGTCGATAACCGGCGTGGGGCCGCCCGACTCTCCGACGAGGATTCTGCTGACCATGGTGCACCTCCAGAAGTGGCCTGAGAATGTCCGCAAACAGGGATGGTGCCGGCACGGAGTGGCCGGCCAACGGAGTCAGTGTAATGCAAACCCCGATGCCCCGCAAACGTCCCTTGGGGCGGGCCCGCGCGTGCTCAGGCCGCCCTGCGCAGCAGGAGGCAACTAACGCTGCCTATACCCGCTCCCAGAGGTGCACGTACCGGCTGTCGGTCCACCCGTGGCTCATGATGCCGAGACGATCCGGGCCGAGCTGGATGACCTTCGTGCCGTCATGGTGCTCGAACCGACCGTCCAGCAGGTGCCGGTACCACGTTCGCCCGGCGGGGTCGGCCTTCTTGTAGATGAACAGCCGCGAGCGACTGCGGTAGGGCCTGAAGGGGTAGTGCTCGCCGACTATGACCTCCAGCTCACCGTCCCCGTCCAGGTCGGCCACGTCCAGAGAATGGGGGCAGAGCACCCTGTCGATGACATGCATGGGCCAGGGCTCCTCCCGGGCGTCCGGCGGGCGCTGGAACCAGGCCACGCGCGAGAAGGGGACCTCCCGGTTGGGGTAGTCCAGCCGCTCCTCGCCGATGATCACCTCCGGCTGGCCGTCGCCGTTGACATCCCCCACACGGACCCGGGCGGCGGGGAAGTCCTCGGCGATCCGGTGCGGCGTGAACGTGCCGTCTCCGACGTTCTCCAGCCACCAGGGCCCGGCGACCAGGTCCAGCTTGCCGTCCTCGTCGACGTCCCACGGCACGATCTCCTCGCCGTACGCTATCTCGGCGAGAGTGCGTTTGGGCCAGGGGCCGGCCGTCGGGTCCTCCGGCACCTCGAAGATCTCGGGAAAGTCGCCGCCGCCGGCGCTGTGGTAGCCGGCCACCAGGGCCAGGCGCCCGTCCGGAAGCAGGGGCGCCACGAGCGTCCCGTGTGGCCAGTCGCCCTTGCCGCTGCCGATGGGGTGCTCCTTCCACTCGCCGTTCGGCGCGTCCACGGGCTTCAGCCAGCACAGCTCGCCGGTCAGGCCGTCATACCAGCTTTCCGCCTCGTCGTCTCCCTTCGTGGCGATGAACTCGGGGCATCCGTCGCCGTCCAGGTCGAAGGCGGCATGGACCTGGTAGATGCCCGGGATGTCATGGCGCTTCCAGGTGGGGTTCCTGTACCACCACGCGCCGCAGACGACGTCGTCCCGGCCGTCTCCGTCCACGTCGGCCGCGAGGATGTCGGTCGCCGTGTAGGGCTTGTCCCTGTCCAGCAGCCGGTGCCGGAACCGCGCGGCCGGAGAGGTCGCCGTCCGCCGTTCGAACACGTGGACCTTCGGGTGCTGCCACTCCTTGCCCGCTATCTCCCAGTGCCCGTCGCCGTCCACGTCGTGGGGCTGTGCCTCGTGCGTGCCGGCTCCCCGGTAGTAGATGGTGCGGTTCCAGGTGACCCCGCCGTCCTCGGTGGCGAAGCGTAGTAGCCGCGCGTCCAGGTTGTAGGGCTGCCCCCAGCCGCCCTCGGCCATCTCCGCGACGAAGAAGCTGGCGCGCCCTTCCTTGCGCCAGGCATGCATGGAATGGGCGAAGACCAGCCCTTCCTCCAGCAGGTGCTCGACCCACGGGTGTTCTGGGTCTTCCAGGAGGCGGTTCTCGTACCAGGAGAGGCGACCGTCACGGTATTCGGACTCCGCGACGACCACGTCGGGCCGGCCGCTGCCGGTGACGTCGAGCGGTGCGGTGCGGCACATCTCGCGGAAGGGCAGGGCGAACTCCGAGCGCTCCCACGGCCCGCTGAAGGGGCCGTCGGGCGGGGCATGGTACCAGGCGGGCCCGCTGATGATCTCCAGCTGCCCGTCCCCGTCGAGGTCGGCCACGCTCGTGCCCTCGGCGAAGTACCCCTGCTGCACGGCGTGCTTGCTCCACGGCGCGGTGACGTCTTCGCCACGCTTGTAGAGGAAGACGCCCGGCGTCGGGGTGTAGGCGGCAAGGGCGACGAGTTCGCATTCACCGTCGTTGTCGATGTCCGCGAACAGGATGTCGTGCGCGCTCCCCGTGCACTGCCCGTCGATGACGTGTCGTGTCCACGGACCCTCGATGCCCCCTTCGGAATCCAGCCAGGCGATGCCGGCGCCGTCTCCGCCCGTGGAGGTGACGATCTCCGGGCGGCCGTCGCCGTCCACGTCCTCCAGCACCAGTCCCACCTGGAAGACGCCCTCGACGATGAGGCCCTGCTCGGACGTGGCGGGGCGGTACCAGAGGAGCGCTCCGTTGGAGCCGACGATCATCTCGGGGTGACCGTCCCCGTCCACGTCGCCGACGGTCAGGCTGCCCATGCCCTGGACGCCCGGGTCGGCGTCCAGGATCCGGTAGTGCCAGAGGTCGCGGTCCGCTTTGCCGAATACAGCCTCGTCTGTTCGCTCAGTCACCCGCCCTTGC
>JASFTU010000194.1:0-5284 GCA_050050635.1 Candidatus Brocadiaceae bacterium | reverse complement strand
GGGACCGGCACCACGCAGGAGACGAAGGACACGCCGGACAGAAGCCTCAGCCACCACGAGGGGCACGAAGCCCACCAGGCAAGACGAACAAGTTAGCGGCCCGTCGACCACGACGGCACGGAGATCACGTCAATCCACCCCACCTCGGCACCACGCAACCATCCACCCCGGGGCTGCTGCGATCCCACCCCGCCGGGCGCCATAAAGCATGTATGTGCGTCCGACACCGAGACAACGAGACACCGCCGCCGCCGGGAACTCGGGCACCAGTTGGGCTACTGGACAGAGACCGTAGAGCCGGAGCGCAATCCGCTCCCCCGTTACCACACAACCACTTCAGCCCGCGGCCGCTGCCATCCCACCCCGCCGGCCGCCATGAATGATATATGCACCGGACGCTTTGGCAACGAGACACAAACAACTCCGGCTCACTCCCTCGCCCCGTGTTCGCGCAGGATTCGGGCGTTCCCGCCCGACCTTGCAAAGCCGGAGGGGCGTGCGTACCATCCGCTCCCGACCACGCTGTTGAGCTTCGGACACGGAACCAGGAGGACGGAGATGGGCGAGGGTCAGGGAAGTTCGAAAGTTGTCGGCGAGTCGCTCCCCAACATGCCGTGGGAGGACCGGCCGGAGGGATGTTCGGACGTGTGCTGGCGTTACAGCGGGAACCCGGTGATCCCGCGCGACCTGCTGCCCACCTCCAACAGCATTTTCAACAGCGCCGTGGTGCCGTTCGAGGGCGAGTTCGCGGGTGTGTTCCGGTGCGACGACACGCGGCGGCGCATGCAACTGCACGCCGGGCGCAGCCGGAACGGCATCGACTGGGAGATCGAGCCGGAGCCGATCGAGTTCGAGTGCGACATCCCTGAGCTGCAGGAGTTCGTGTACGGCTACGATCCGCGCGTCTGTTGGGTGGAGGACCGCTACTACGTCCAGTGGTGCAACTGGTATCACGGGCCGACGATCGGGCTGGGCTGGACGAAGGACTTCACGACGTTCCACCAGATGGAGAACGCCTTCCTGCCCTACAACCGGGACGGCGTGCTGTTCCCGCGCAGGATCGGGGACAACTACGCGATGGTCAGCCGGCCCAGCGACCGGGGGCACACGCCGTTCGGCGACATCTACTACAGCGAGAGCCCGGACCTGACCTACTGGGGCAGGCACCGCTTCGTGATGGGCACGAAGGGCGGCTGGCAGTCCACCAAGATCGGCGCCGGGCCGGTGCCCATCGAGACCACCGAGGGGTGGCTGCTGCTCTACCACGGCGTGCTGACCTCGTGCAACGGGTTCGTCTACAGCACGGGCGTGGCGCTGCTGGACCTGGAGGAGCCGTGGCGCGTCATCGCGCGGGGTGGACCGTACATCCTCTCGCCGCGGAAGGCCTACGAGTGCGTCGGCGACGTGCCGAACGTGGTGTTCCCGTGCGCGGCGCTCTGCGACGCCCCCTCGGGCAGGCTGGCCATCTACTACGGGGGCGCGGACACGGTGACCTGCCTGGCGTTCGCCTACGTGGAGGAGCTGATCGCGTTCGCGAAGGAAACCAACGAGCCGTAACGCCAGGCTTGCGGGCACATTCGGGCGCACTTCCGGCGTAAATCCCGCCGCGGTTTGCGGGTTCCCCACGCAACGGTTAGCTTCGGGGGGTCGAGGCCCGCGAACGTTGCATACCGTTCGGCCACAAACGCGCGAGTCAGGAGGGTAAACCGATGCTGAAGATCGAGACGGAGGGGCGCGAACCGCGATTCGAGCCGCTGGACGCGGTGACGGTACGGGGCGCCGAAGGAGGCACGATCCGTGTGCTGGACGGGGACGGCTGCGAATACATACGCGGCGAGGCGACCGATCCCTTCACTTTCGGAGCGTCCGGCGCGGTGGGCACCCACACGGTGCTCACGGAGGACGAGGACGGCCGGCTCTCGGACAAGGCCACCTTCAGCGTGGACTGCGCGACCTGCATCCGGGAGAGCCGGGGCCTGTTCGGCGACCTGCTGCAGATGCTGTACTGGACCATGATCGGGCGGCGCGGCGAGGTGAGCGCCTTCCGGCACGGGGGCAGGATCTACAAGTACTTCGTCGGGTGGCTGCGCGACCACGTGCATACCCTGAAGGGGATGAAGTACTACTACCCGGACCTGAAGAGCGGCATCGAGCTCTACGCCGACACCCAGCGCGAGGACGGGATGGTCTTCGACAAGGTGGACAAGGACCACAGCCGCCGCCCCACCCACCGGGACCACTGGTTCGGGCCGGGCGGGTTCATCCGGGAGGCGGCCGACGGCTCGCGCCGCATGGAACGCATCCCGGTGGAGAACGACGTGGAGTACCTTTTCGTGGAGGGGCTCTACTACACGTGGAAGGCGACCGGGGACGATGAGTGGATGGAGGGGCTGCTGGATAACGCGATCCGGGCCTTCGACTACAGCACCTCCGATCCCTACCGCTGGAGCGAGAAGTACGGGCTGCTCAAACGGGGGTTCACCATCGACACGTGGGACTTCCAGGCCGAGGAGGACTCCCGGATCACCGGATACACCATGGTGGTGGACAAGGACAAGAGCCGGTTCGGCGTCATGCACGGCGACAACACCGGTTTCATGGCCGGCTGCCGCTACCTGGCCGAGATGCTGGAGAAGGTCGGTCGGAGCGAGGAGGCCGGCCACTACCGTCGACTGGCCGACACCATCAAAGAGCGGCTGGACGAGGTGTCCTGGAACGGGGAGTTCTACACCCATCACGTTCCCGAGGACCCCGACGTCGAGCGCGACCTGGGCGTGGACCAGTCGAAGCAGGTCTCTCTTTCGAACGCCTACGCGCTGAACCGCGGCATCGATCACGACCAGTGCGTGGCCATCATCCAGACCTATCAGCGCATCCGGGAGGAGATGCCGGACAGCTCCCCCGGCGAGTTCTACCAGATCTACCCGCCGTTCGGGCGGTGGCGCGACCAGGACACCATGTGGCACTACATGAACGGCGGCGTTACCACGATCGTGGCCGGCGAACTGGCCCACGGCGCGTTCGAGCACGGGTTCGAGGATTACGGCGTGGACATCCTGGAGCGGGTGTCCGAGCTGGGCCGCAAGCACGACGACTACCTGCACTGCACCTACCGCGGGAAGATGCCCGAGCCGCCGGAGCGCAGCTTCGAGCCGTTGGACATCGCCGATCAGGCCAACATCGACCTCAAGTGCCCCAGCCCCGGTTCGGTGACCGGCTGGTCAGGCGAGCCGGGCAACGACCTGGCACAGATGCCCACCGGCCGACAGGTGTTCCACGAGATCCCGTTCGACGTGGTCGATCCCGCCGAGAACGAGCGCCGGGCCGCCATCGGCATCTCCTGCCGGGAGGGATATCACGACGATTGCGCGGTGGACATCGGCCGGAAGGCGGCCTCCATCTACTTCCTGCATACGGCGGGCGGTGAGAACCCGATCGGCTCCTTCGAGGTGCACTACGCCGACGGCAGCAGCCGGACCGAGTACGTGATGAAGGGCCAGAACGTCAACGGGTGGTGGCTGCCGAAGGCCCCGAGCGCGGGACGGCACCGCGAGCCCGTCTGCCGGGTGGCCTGGTGGGGCCCGAACGACGTCTTCCCCAACGTGGGAACCTACGTGTACGGATTCGACAATCCCTGCCCGGAGAAGACGGTGGAGAAGCTGGTGCTCAGGGCCTCGGCCAACGGCAGCTTCTGGGCAGTGCTCGGCCTGACGCTCTGCGATGCGCCGGTGTTCTTCATGCCGACCGACCTGTCCTACGGCATTCCGGACAACTGGGGCGCGGCGGCCGTTGTGTACGCCCTGGTGGAAGGGCTGGCCGGTATCAAGGACACGGGCGCGGCGCTGGACCACGCGCTGCTGGCCCCGCGCTGGGCCGCGGCCGGCGTGGAGGAGGCGCGGGCGACGGTCAAGTACCGCGCCTCCGAGGGCTACGTGAGCTACCACTACGCGGCGGACGAGGAGGAGGGGGCCGCGCGGTTCACGGTGGCGAGCAGCGCCGACCGCATCGAGTTCCGTTACCTGCTGCCAAAGGGCAAGGAAGCGGAGGGGGCGAGCGTGGACGGCCAGGAGGCCGGCTTCACCGTGGAGAAGGTGGAGTCTTCCCGCTACGTCTGCCTGCCGCTGGAAGGGAGAGGGCTCCACACGGTCCGGCTCGCGCTGGCTTAGCACAGGTGTCCGGCAACAGGGGGCGTTCCGTGCCCCGCAGAGGACGTCACCGAGCTTGCATGGCTGGACGCCGCGACGTGGCGGTTGCGTACGAACGGATTGACGAGAGGAGAACGCGTGAGCGGTAAGGCCAAGAACGTCATCATCCTGTCCTCCGACGAGATGCGGGGAGATTGCCCGGGCTACATGGGGAATCCCGACTGCAGGACGCCGAACCTGGACCGCTTCGCCGGCCGGGCCGTGGCGTTCAGGAACCACTACTCGGTCTTCCCGAAGTGCGTGCCGGCGCGGATCGCCATGATGACCGGGCGGTACTGCCACACCGACGGCTTCCGAACCATCCACCAGCACCTGCCGAACGACCAGCCGGACGTGATGTCCACCCTGAAGAAGCACGGCTACGAGACCGCGCTCTTCGGGCTGAACCATTGCTGGGAGAACATCTACGGCGAGGAGCACAACGCGAAGGGCAGCGCCTACGTGGACTACCATTCGTTCACCGAAGGCTACTTCCCGCACCTGCTGGAGAAGGAGTGGCCGGTGCCGGAGCCTGGGCCGGACAGCGTCGAGCCGCTGGGGGGCGAACAGGGGTCCGACTACGGCCGGCGCACCGAGGAGCCGCTGACCTTCTTCTGCGACGACAACCGGGCCCAGCAGGCCATCCATTACCTGCGGGAGGTGCGCGATCGGTCGCGGCCGTTCTTCATGCAGCTCAACCTGAGCAGGCCCCACCCCGGCTACGAGGTGCCGGAGCCGTTCTTCTCGATGTACGATCGGGAGGCGATCCGGGCGTGGCCGCACGCCATACCGGAGAACGCGCCGCTGCACATGCGGAAGATGCGGCAGATCCGCACGGGATGGGAAGCGCCCGAACGGGCGTTCCGCGAGCTTCAGGCCGTCTATTACGGCATGGTGACCAAGGTGGACCAGGTGCTGGGGCGGGTGCTGAAGGTGATCGAGGAGCAGGACCTCTTCCAGAACTCGATCGTGCTGTTCTGGGTGGATCACGGGGACTTCGCCGGGCAGTACGGCCTGCCCGAGAAGTGGGACACCTGCATGGCCGACTGCCTGCTGCACGTCCCGTTCATGCTGTGGCATCCCGATCTGCCGCGCGGAAG
>JASFTU010000193.1:0-5289 GCA_050050635.1 Candidatus Brocadiaceae bacterium | reverse complement strand
AGTATGAACTCGTCGAACTGTGACGGGAGACACACGCTCCGGTGGCGCGACACGTCAAACGGGAAGCCCCGACCGATCCGGCTTTCGGCTGCCGTCCGGAGAACCGGCCCCTGGAGGAGTACCTGCAATGGGGTGTTGTGCCGCTGGACAAGCCGTCGGGGCCTACTTCGCGGGCGGCGTGCGACATGGTGGGCAGGTTGCTCGGGGTGGACAGGACGGGGCACGGGGGTACGCTGGATCCCCGGGTGACCGGCGTGCTACCCGTTCTTCTGGGGCATAGCACGCGCGTTGCGGGCGTGCTGCTGGGATGCGACAAGGCCTACGTCGGCACCATGCTGCTGCACGGAGACGTCGCGCCGGCGCAGCTGGAGGAGGGACTGGAGCAGTTCCGGGGTGTGATCGAGCAGGTTCCTCCCCGTCGCAGCAGCGTCAGGCGGCGACTCCGCCGTCGGACCGTGTACCGGTTCGACCTGGTGGAACGCGACGGGCGGGCCGTGCGGTTCTACGTGGAGTGCGAGGGGGGCACGTACATCCGCAAGCTGGTTCACGACCTGGGCGAACACCTCGGCTGTGGCGCCCAGATGACGGAGCTGCGGCGCACCGAGGCAGCCGGGCTGGGCGTGGACCAGTGCGTCACGACCGAGCGGCTGGCGGAGGCGTTCGGAGCCGCGCGGGACGGTCATGAGGATTCGTTGCGCCGGACCGTGCTGCCGGTGGAACGGGTCCTTTCCCGACTGCTGCCCGGGGTGTGGGTGGACGACGGTGCGGTGCAAAGCCTGTGCACCGGCTACCCGCTGACGGCCCCGGGCGTGTGTGCCCTGGACGACTTCGGCGCGGGGGAGCTGGTGGCGGTGATGACGCTGAAGGACGAGTTGATTGGTCTGGGGAAAGCACGGGCCGACTCGTCGGCAGTCCTCGCGGCGGAGGCGGGTCCCATAGTTTCCATGGAGCGGGTTCTCATGGACCAGGCGGCCTACCCGAAATGGCGTCGTGAGGAAGGGTGAAGGGGCGCCGTAACGCGACCGATGACCGTTCTGCTTGACGGCGTTTGTAGCGGCAGATAGAATTGAAGCGGTGGAATGCGCGCGTGCGGCGGCCGGCCGTCTGGACAGCGGACCGGTAATCCCGGGGACGGTGAATGAGCGAGAGCGGCTTCAGGGACGATTTCAAGAGGAACTTCCTGACCGGGATCGCTGCACTGTTTCCTGTCCTGGTCACGCTGTTCCTGCTGGCGTGGCTCTACAGGCAGGTTGATGCCACGATCGGGAGCGGCACCAACGCCCTGTGCCGTCAGTTGCTGGCTCGTCACCCCGGCTTCTTCCATCTGATGTTCCCGGGGGCGGCCCAGGAGACCGTGGCGACCTTCCAGGCCCGGCACCACTATGCGGCCGAGCACTTCCCCCGTGTGGTCGGCGTGGTGATCGGATTGCTGGCGACTGCCGTCATCGTATATCTGCTCGGCAAGTTCCTGCGGGGCTACATCGGGGCGCGTTTGATGCGGGGCGTGGACCGGCTTTTCACGCGTTTCCCGCTGATCAAGGCCATCTATCCGCACGCGCGGCAGGTGGCCGACTTCGTTTTTGGGCAGCGCCAGCGGCGGGCATTCCGGGACGTGGTCGCCGTCGAGTATCCGCGCCAGGGCGTCTACTCGCTGGGATTCCTCACGGGGCGGGGGCTGAGGCAGGTGAAGAGCGAGCTGGAACAGGACCTGGTTACGGTCTTCGTGCCCACTTCGCCCACGCCGCTGACGGGGTTCGTGATCCTGCTCCCTGCGGACCAGGTGATCAATCTGGAGATGACCGTGGACGAGGCGTTTCGGTACTTCATCACGGCCGGCATGCTGTCCTCGGACGAGGAAGGACTGGAGCCAGATGCTGTGGCCGAGCTGCGAGGCGGACCGGACCGGCTCAGCCAGTGAGGCGGCCGACGCAGCCGTTCAGTAAGCGTTTCTCTGGGTGAAAGGGGCTGACGAGAGTGGATGTCGAGATTGCGGGACGGCACGTGGACGTCACGGACGAGATGGAGGCGCACATCTGGGAGCGCATCGAGAGGTTGCCCCGATACGACGACAAGATCCAGTACATCACCGTGACGCTCGACATGGACGCCGGCACTCAACTCGTCGAGATTATCGCCAAATGCCACAGGGCCGACCTGGTGGCGGAGGCCAGAGCGCGCGATATGTATCAGTGCATTGACGAAGCCTTCTCCAAGATACAGCGCCAGATCATTCGGCACCACGACAAGCTGGTCAGCCACAACAAGAAGGCCGGCGAGTAACCCTCGGAGCCGGCACGGAGCGCGCATCCCACCGGACTGCGGCTGGAGCCGGTGTGGGCCCGGACGATTCCCTTTGGACGGAGCAGCCCATGGCGTTGGCTGAGTACCTGTGCACGGAAACGATCCGGATGACGCTCGAGTCGCAGGAGCGAGAGGAGGCGGTTCGTGCGCTTCTGCAGAGCTTCGTCACCGCGCAGGGAATGCCCGACAAACTGGTGGATGAGGCCCTGGCCGCCGTACTGGACCGGGAGAAACTGGGTAGCACGGCGATCGGCAGGGGCGTCGCCGTTCCGCATGCCCGGCTGGAGGAACTCGAAAGAGTCCACGTAGCGTTCGGATACAGCCCCCGCGGAGTGGAGTTCAACGCCCTGGACAGGCAACCCGTTCACGAGATCTTCCTGGTCATTGCGCCCAGGAACCATACCGACGAATACGTCTCAGTGATGGAGCGCATAACCCGGCTGGTGCAGAACGCGGACTTCCGGCGCTTCGTCGCTCGGGCGGATACGCCGGACGAGATCCTGGAACTGGTCAAAGAGATGGACAGGTAACCTCCGTGGCGGTTCACGCAGGGAAGCGGGCAGCGTCGCGGAGAATTCGAGCCGAACAGATGTCGAACGAACACAGCGCAGAAGTGACCATAAGGAACCGCCTTGGTTTCCACGTGCGGCCGGTGCAGCGGTTCGCCGAGATGGCACGGGCGTTTGAGGCGGACGTTCAGGTGGGCCTGCGGGGGCGCGAGGTCCCGGGCAAGAGCGTCATGAACCTGATGAGCCTCGGCGGTCGCCGCGGTGACACCATGGCGATATCAGCCAGGGGCAGTGACGCGCGGCAGGCGGTCGAGGTACTGAAGTTCCTCGCCCAGAACCGTTTCTTCGTTGAGGATGAGCTCCAGTCCGGCGAGCAGCCTCAGCGTCACGTCGAGCGTTTCGCCCACCTGGCCTCCTGCTTCGACAGCGAAATACGTACGGTCGTGGACGGGAAACGCGTCGACGCCAAGGACATGGCGGCGTTGCTGGAGCTCAACCTGACGCCCGGTTCCCGGCCGGACCTGGAGATAGAGGGCGAAGACGCCGCGCAGGCGAAGGCAACGCTGGAGAACCTGGTCGGCCATTGCTTCTACGTGGAAGAGGAGATGGTGAAAAAGGGCCGGGAAGGTGGCTGAGCATGGAGATAAAGCGCGGCATACCGGTTAGCCTCGGCATCGCCATGGGCCCGGTCTTCCTGATGGAAGCCGAGGGTGTGCGCATCCCCGAGCATTTCATCACCGAGGGCCAGGTCGAGGGGGAGGTGAACCGCCTGAAGATAGCCATGGGGGAGGCGCTGGAGGAGCTGGAGAACCTGGCCGAGCAGGTCTCACGCAAGGCCGGCGCCAAGATCGCCGAGATCTTCAGCGCCCACGCCGGGATACTGCGCGACGAGTACTTCCGCGAGGAGTTCTTCGACGGGATCAAGCACAGGAAATATGCCGCCGAGTTCGCCGTCTCACGCACCATGCGCCAGTGGCGCCAGGTATTCCAGGAGGATTCCTTCCTGGCCAGCCGTGTGCCCGACCTGGATGATCTGGAGCGCCGCCTCCTGCGCCACCTGCTCGGCTCCCGTCGGGAGGAGCTGGGCTCCCTGAAGAGCGAGGTCATACTGGTTGCTCACGACCTGAGCCCCAGCCAGGCGGCTTCGGTGGACCCGGAGAAGGTGAAGGGCATCGCCATGGACGCCGGCGGCCCCACGGGCCACACGGCCATCATCGCCAGTGCGCTGGGCATCCCGGCTGTGGTGGGCCTCGGCTCGGCCACCAGCGAGCTGAGCGGTGGCGACATGGTGGTGGTGGACGGATACCGGGGCCTGGTCGTCATCGACCCGGACGAGGAGACGCTCCAGTCCTACCGCCAGCGACGCAGCGAGGCCATGGAGGCCGAGCTCAGCCTGCTGGAGGAACTCCGTGACCTTCCGGCGGAGACAGAGGACGGCGCGCGGGTGGGCATACTGGCCAACATCGAGTTCCCGCGTGAGGTGGCCAGGGCCGTCGAGCATGGCGTCGAAGGGATCGGCCTCTACAGGACGGAGTTCCTCTATCTGACCAGCGACACCGCGCCGACCGAGGAAGACCACTTCGATGCGTACATGGAGGCAATCCGCCAGCTGGATGGGCGGCCCATCATCATCCGCACCGTTGACCTCGGGGCCGACAAATTCGGGGGCGCCGCGGAGAGGAGTCACGAGAAGAACCCCTTCCTGGGGCGCCGCTCGATCCGTTACTGCCTGGACCATCCGGAGGTGCTGCACAAGCAGCTCCGCGCCATCCTGCGTGCCAGCGCCCACGGCACGGTGAAGGTCATGTTCCCGCTGGTCTCCTCCATGGAGGAACTGCGCACGCTCAAAGGCTTGCTGAGCGACCTGCAGGAGGAGTTCGAGCGGAGCGGAGAGGACTACGACCGCGATATGGAAGTGGGCATCATGATCGAGGTGCCTTCCGCCGCCGTCTTCGCCGACAGAATGGCACCGGAGGTGGACTTCTTCAGTATAGGCACCAACGACCTCATCCAGTATACCCTCGCCATCGATCGTGCGAACGAGCACGTGGCGCACATGTATCAGCCGCTGAACCCGGCTGTGCTGCGGCTGATCAGAATGACCATCGACGCCGGCCACAACAACGGCATCCGGGTGGGGCTGTGTGGCGAAATGGGCAGCGAGATCATCTACACGATCCTCTTCCTCGGGATGGGCATCGACGAGCTGAGCGTGGCGCCGCCCTTCGTCGTGCCGGAGATCAAGAAGATCATCCGCACGGTCAGCTTCGAGCAAGCCCGGGAGATTGCCGACGAGATACTTTCGTTCTCAGAGACCGAGCGTGCGACCGAGTGCCTGATGGAATTCAACCGGCAGCTTCTGCCGGCGCTGTTCTCCTGAAGGGGGCTCAGTCCGTTCCGCCCTCGGGCCCCCGGTTTTGCTCGTGCCACCTGATGTCGCTCACCAGGAGCTTCTCATAGACGGCATCGGGTACGTAGG
>JASFTU010000192.1:0-5290 GCA_050050635.1 Candidatus Brocadiaceae bacterium | reverse complement strand
TTCGCCAGACGGGGCTACGCCGCCCACTACGTGCCGCACGGGGTGCAATGGCACCTGTTCAGGACTGCCGTTGACCGGTGCCTCCCGGAGCCCGAAGACCTGAAGTCGATCCCCGAACCACGTCTCGGGTTCTACGGCTTCCTGTCGGATGAATGGGTTGACTACGGACTGCTGAGACGGATGGCCGTCGAGAGGCCGGACTGGCACATCGTCCTTATCGGGCGCCCGAAGGCCGGCATGGACATGGACTCGCACGCGCCCGAGCCGAACATCCACTGGCTGGGGCTGAAGCCGTTCGAGGAGCTGCCCGCCTATACCCGGCACTTCCAGGTGGGCCTCGTGCCGTTCTGCGTCAACAGCCTCACCCGCCACTCCAACCCCCTGAAGTTACTGGAATACCTGTCGGGCGGCCTACCGGTGGTCACAACGGACATACCGGAAGTGCACACTTACGAGGGGCTGGTGCACATCGCGTCGTCCCGGGAGGAGTTCATTGCTGCGTGCGAAGAGGCTCTGTCCGAGGGAGATCCCGCCGGCAGGGACGTGCGCTCCAGGGCAACGCAGCAGCACTCGTGGGAGGCGCGGGTTGCGCGCGTGGCCTCCGTGATCTACGGTGGCCGGAATACAGCCCCTGCTTACACGAATGTCGCTGGTCGAGTCATCGAACCTGCCCAATGGAGTTCTGTGATCGAATGAAGGTGCTGGTCACAGGTGCGAGTGGTTTCCTTGGTGGACATCTTGTCGAGATGCTCGTCGAGGCCGGCCACGACGTGCGCGGACTCGTGCGGCGGACCAGCAACACCGCGCTGCTGGAGCGGGTCGGGGCGGAGCTCGTCGTCGGCGACCTCAAAGACGAGGACTCGTTGCGTCGGGCCGTGCAGGGCGTGGACGCCGTCGTCCATGCCGCCTCCACGATGGGGGGCGTGCCGGCCGAGTACGTGGAGGCTACCGTGAAGGGCACGCGGGCGCTGCTTGCGGCGGCCGAGGATGCCGGGGTGCGGCGGTTCGTCCACGTCAGTTCCATCAGCGTCTATCCGATGCGCAGGCCCGAGGGCGGTAAGCCGATCCCGGAGGATTCCCCTTACGAGGACGATCCGCGATTCCTGACCAACTACACGAAGTCGAAGATCGGCTCCGAGCGTGCGGCGCTGGAGTTCGCCGGGCGCGATGCGATGGAAGTCGTTGTACTGCGACCGGGTATCCTCTACGGTCCGCGCGGCAGGTGGAACCTGTCGAGGATGGGGTATCCCGGAGGGAAGGGCTGGTACATCGTCGTCGGCAACGGCCGGAACAAGTTGCCTGTGTGCTACGTGCGGAACTGCGCGCGGGCGGTGATGCTTGCGCTGGAGCGTGAGCAGGTGGAAGCCGGCCCGTTCTGCGTCGTGGACGACGAAGCCTTCACGCAGCGGGAGTACCTGCGCAGGCTCAAGCGGGAAGTGCGGCCGAAGCTGAAGATCGTGTGCGTCCCCTACGTGCTCGCGCGCGCCGCCGGCTGGTTCTTCGGGCTGGGCATGCGGCTCCTCGGTCGCTCCAATCCCCTGCACCCCGCTCACATGGTCGCCTGCCGCCGGCGCCTCACCTACTCGAACCAGAGGGCGAAGGAGGTGCTCGGGTGGCGACCGGAGGTGGGCAAGGAGCGGGCACTTGCGGCGACGATGGAGTACTCCGCCGCCCGGGAACGTCTGAGCCGTCGGGCGGACCTCCATGCGCTGAGGCGGCGTCGGCGTGGGGGACGCCGGCTGACGGCCTGCCTCGTCGGATGCGGCATGATCGCCCGGGCGCACCTGAAGACGCTGACCCGACTGGGCAATGTGACCGTCGCCGGGCTGTGCGACCTCGATGGGGGGGCCGCCGCGAACCTCGGCGAGGCGTTCGGCGTCTCGCACACGTACACCGAAGTGGAGACGATGCTGGACGCCGAGAAGCCCGACGTGGTCCACGTGCTCACGCCGCCTCAGTCGCACGTGGAGATGGTCCGGGCCGCGGCCACACGTGGTTGCCACGTCTTGGTGGAGAAGCCGATGGCCATGGACGCGGCCGAGGCGCGGCGCATGCTGGCCTGTGCAGAGGAGAACGGCGTTCGGCTCTGTGTGGACCACAATCACCTCTACGACCCGGCCATGGTCAAGGCCAGGCGCCTCGTCGAGTCCGGGGCCGTCGGCGACGTCATCTGGGTTGAGAGCTACTACGGGTTCAATCTGGGCAACAACCCGGGGGCGCGCTACATGATACCGGGCGCGAGGGACCACTGGACCTTCGCACTGCCCGGGGGGCTCTACCAGAACCTGGCGCCGCATCCGCTCTCGGTCGCCCTCGACGTGATCGGGAGCCCGCGGAGCGTCGCGGCGGAGGCGCTGCCCACCCGCGTGGTGCAGCACCAGCGCACGGACGAGTTGAGAATGGTATTGCGCGACGACTCGCGCGGAGGGCTCGTCACGGTGTCGCTGGCGGCCTCGCCACGCTTCCAGTACCTGAAGATATACGGAACCCGGATGACGGTCCTGGTGGACTTCCTGAACAAGTGGGTCGTAACCCACCGAGTGCTGCGGGGCGTGCCGAAGCCGGTCTCCCGGGCGATGATGAATCTGGGAGAGAGCTGGGCGATCCTGCGCGGGACGCTCTCCGGGATGTTGAAGGTGCTCCTCCGGCGCTGGACACCCTACGAGGGCATGGACCTGCTCATCAGGGAGTTCTACGCGTCCCTGGAGGAGGGGCGGGAGCCGCCCGTCACCGCCGAGGAGGGCCTTGCGGTCATGGAAGCCATGGATCGCACCTGGGACCTCATAGGCCGCCAGGACGCCGGCGCGGCCGTCCCGCCGGAGGAGCATCTGGCCCGCGCGGACCGGAAGTGACTCATATGCTATAATCTGGCGCGGGCGAAGGCGCAACCAACGCAGGGAGATCACAATGTGCGGCATATTCGGCTACGTAGGCCCCCGGGCTGAGCCGGCTCTCCTGATCGAGAGCCTGAAGCGACTCGAGTACCGCGGCTACGATTCCTGGGGCATCGGCATCGGGCACGACGGGGAGGTGTCGATCCACCGTGAGACGGGGCGCATAAGCGCCGCCCGCGTCCCCGCCCTGGGCGGCGAGGCCGGCGGATGCTGGGGCGGCATCTCCCACACCCGATGGGCCACGCACGGCGCGCCGAACGAGCGGAACGCGCACCCCCACCTGGACTGCACCGGCAAGCTTGCCATAGTGCACAACGGCATCATCGAGAACCATTCCGCCCTCAGGGCGGAGCTGGAGGCCGCCGGGCACACCTTCCGCAGCGAAACCGACACCGAGGTGATCGCGCACCTGATCGAGGAGCTGCTGGCCGACGAGGGCGACGTTCAGTCCGCATTCCTCGGCGCGCTGAAGCTGCTGGAGGGCACCTACGGCGTGGCGGCCATCTGGGCCGACCGCCCCGGGCTGCTGCTGGCCGCGCGGCATGGCAGTCCCCTGGTCCTCGGGCTGGGCGAGGGCGAGATGATGGTCGCCAGCGATCCGGCGGCCCTGGTCGCGCATACCCGCCGGGTGGTGTACCTGAGCGACGGGGAGGCCGCCGCACTCCGCGCGGACGGCTTCGAGACCCACGACCTGGACGCCGTGCCCGTCAGCAAGAAGGTGGAGCAACTGGAGTTCGACCTGCCGGCCATCGAGCGCGGCGGCTACGCGCACTTCATGCTCAAGGAGATCTTCGAGCAGCCCGAAACCATCCGCAACGCCTTCCGCGGCCGGATCGCCCGGGAGGAGGGCACCGCGAAGCTGGGCGGGGTGGATTCGCAACTGCTGCGTCGCACCCGGCGCTGCCACATCCTGGCCTGCGGCACCTCATGGCACGCCGGGCTGGTGGGCAAGTACCTGTTGGAGAACCTGGCGGGCGTGCCCACCCAGGTCAGCTACGCGGCGGAGTTCCGCTACGCCAACCCCGTCATCGAGCCGGACACGCTCTTCATCGCCATCAGCCAGTCCGGCGAGACGGCCGATACGCTGGCCGGCGTTCGGGAGGCCAAGCTGCGCGGGGCGGAGGCGATGGGCATCTGCAACGTGGTCGGCTCGACCATCGCCCGCGAGTGCGGGCAGGGTGTCTACATACATGCCGGCCCTGAGATCGGGGTGGCGTCCACCAAAGCCTTCACGGGACAGCTCGTGGCCCTCGCCCTGCTCGCCGTCCACATGGGCAGGATGCGGCAGATGCCGTTGAAGCTTGCCCTCGAGTGCCTGGATGCCCTGGAGAAACTCCCCCATCAGGCCGAAGCCGCCCTCGCGTGCGACGAGCAGATAAAGGAGATCGCCGAGCAGTACGCCGAGTGCCCGAACTTCCTCTACGTGGGACGGCTCTACGAATACCCGCTCGCGCTGGAGGGCGCTTTGAAGCTCAAGGAGATCTCGTACGTGCACGCGGAAGGCACCCCGGCGGCGGAGCTCAAACACGGGCCGATCGCCCTGGTGGATGAGAAGATGCCCACGGTCGTTCTCGCGGCGCAGTCGAGCATACTGGAGAAGATGCTGGCCAACGTGGAGGAGATCCGTGCCCGCGGGGGACGGATAATAGCCGTGGCGAGAGAGGGCGATGACGAGCTGCCGCGCCTCGCCGAGGAGACCATCTTCCTGCCGCCCACCCCGGACCCGCTGGTGCCCATCGTGGGAGCCATCCCGCTGCAACTGCTGGCGTACCATATCGCCGTTCTGCGCGGCTGCGACGTGGACCGCCCGCGCAACCTGGCCAAGAGCGTCACTGTGGAGTGAATCCGACATGAACGGAACCGTCGTGCTTTTCGAAGACCATTACGTCGAGGACATGCGTCCGATTACGCTGACCCGCCCCGCCTTCGGCGTCACGTGCGCCGGCTACAACCTGCACGAGATCGTGTCCCTGGCCGCCGACCACGTCAGCTGGATCGTCAGGGAGCACCTGAGGGCCGTGACCCGGCGCGCATTCGCGCCGTCGCCGGCGGCCGAGGGGCCGAAGCTGTTCGTGAACGCTTCCGTGGTGCCCGACGTGCAGTGCGTCGAGCGCATCCGGCAGATGCTTCAGGAGGGGGAGCCGTTCCTGGCCACCCACGGGCAGCGGGTGGCTGCGGCGCTCCTGCCCCCCGGGGTGGAACCGGCGGAGGATCTCGGCCCCGCGAACGTCACCTCCTACCTGCTGGGACAGAACCTGCCCCTGCGCGAGGAACCACAACTCAGGACGCTGGACTATCCCTTCCACATCATCGAACTGCTGGAGGAGCTTTTCCCTGCGAACATCGACAGGCGGCTGGCCGACGGCGCCTTCGATGAGGTCTGCCCGGGGGTCTTC
>JASFTU010000191.1:0-5296 GCA_050050635.1 Candidatus Brocadiaceae bacterium | reverse complement strand
GCGGCCCCGGGCAGCGCCGGGATACCGACGAAACTGCCGGTTCCGTACAGGGCGTCGTCCAACGCGCTCCGCAGGTAGGCGAAGTCGAAGTCGCCTGTGATGCCATTGCCGGGAGCCAGTTTCTTCGCCGGGTCGCCCGGGTTCTTCGTGGGATCACCGATCGAGTTCGGATAGTCCACGTCGTTGAAGAAAGAGTTCGAGTTGTTCTGGATGGTGCCGCCGCTGCTCAGCAGGTCACTGGCGATGCCAGCGGTGACGATACCTGTCGGCAGGGACTCCGGGATCTTCCCGCCCTCCGAGAAGTGCTTCGCGAAGACTCCCACGTCGGATACGCTGAATCTGCCGTTGTCGTCGCCCGTCGGGTCATCCGTGTCTATGTGGGTCACGGCGACATTGCCGTCATAGCAGATGACCTGTGCGAGGGGCGGTACGCCCGTCATGCCGTCCGGGCCGACGTCGATGTCGACACCGGGCACGTACGGGATGTTGCTCTTGTAGGCCAACCCCGGGCCGTAGGCGGACGTGGCCGGCACGGGGGCCTTGTTGGCGCCGATCTCGAAGTTGCTGATGTCCACGGCATCGCCCACGCCCTTGTTGAACATGCCCTCGGGCGTAGTGCTGTCGTTGGGGGCTCCGGTGCCGATGAACAGCCAGGGACGGGTGTGATTGATTATGCTGGCCAGGTCAGCCAGGTCGGGAGGGAGAATCGGCACTGCGGCGGCCTGGCGCGGGACGCCTACCCCGCCGGCAATCAGAACGAGCACCGCAAAGAAGAACAGCCTGTTGCGTTTCACTTCATCCTTCCCGACGTTCGGCTACGGCCTACCGGCGTCCGTCCGCGGCACCACGGCATCACACGGAGTGCCAATCGGCCGACTCCACCAGCCCTGGCGCCATCCGTGGGCAGACGCGCACCACCGGCGCCTCTCGTCAATGAGCAATCCCCATGCCCCCGTTCCTTCAGCCGGGGATCACCCGGGGAGGAAGGCGTAAGCCGTTGCTCCAAAATGCGTTGCTATTGCCCGGAGGATAGCCGGCGTGGCACGGGGTGCCCCGGACTGTCGGGCAAGCTCAAGACAGTGGCGAGGGCCATCGACACGGAGCGTCGCCGGGACAGAAGTGCGACAGCAACGCTACCCGCCGGGCAGTGCTGTCCCGGGGAAGCTGCCGCGACGGGGCGACACCGGGATCCGTCTACGAGGAGTTGCCGCGCGGCGGCAGGTTGTCCGCCACGGTGAAATCGTGCTCCGAGGGCACGATCCCCCGGGCGGCGCCCGAGAAGTCGTTGCCGACGAGAAGGCCCGGACCGTCCACCCCCTCGTGCCGCAGGAACACGGGCGTGCCGGCGTCGGCCCGGCAGCCGCGGATGGTCACCCCCTGCCCGTCGGAGAGCGCCACGGCTGCCCCGTCCGTGGCAGCCGGCGACGGGCCGCCGGCGAAGCCGGCCAGGTGCAAGTCCCGGAACTCCTCAAGCCACAGCCCGTGGGTGAAGAAATCCGGCAGGCCCTCGTCCCAGCTCAGCCGCATGTCGCGCACGTCCAGCCCGCGGACGAACCGCCCGAACAGCCCCGGAACGTCGTGCTCGAAGACCTGCGTCGCCGGGCTGCGCCCGCCCCGCAGGTCGAAGTTGCCCCCGCACGCCCCGTGCAGACCGCTGCGCCGCACGTGCAGCCGCACGTTGTCGAACGCCACGTTCTCGATGGGACTCTCCCCGCAGCCGTAGAGCAGTATGCCGTTCTCGGCCTGTGCGTTGATGTTCGCGAACCGTATGCCCGATACCCCGCCGAGCTCCCCGCCCCCTCGGCCGGAGGGCAGGACCGAGACGTGTATCGGCTCACCATTGCCCCACCACTGGCCGGTGTAGAGCTGCGTGCGGATCACCGCCCCGTTCACCTCGACGTCGCGCACCGACCCGGGCCCCCGGACCTGCACGCAGATGCCGCGGTTGCAGCCGTCCATGACCACGTTGCCGATCGCGCAGTTGCGGGTCTCGCCGCCGGAGAAGCTCAGGCGGATGCCGGCCGAGCGCGAGCGGAGGGTGCAGCCGGTGACGGTCACGTTCCGCGAGCCGAAGACCGCGATGCAGTCGTCCCCCGTGTCGATGTCACAGCCGCTGATGGAGACGTTGCGGCAGACGCGCAGGTCGATCCCGTCGTCGTTGGGCACCCGGTTGTCGCTGGCGTGGCTGTGGATGCGCACGCCGTCGACGCGCACGCCGTCGCAGCGGTTGAACTGGACGGTCCAGGTGGGGGAATTGCATATCGTCACGCCGCGGACGAGGACGTTCTCGCAGTCCCGGAACCGGACCAGGTTGCCGGGCCTCTCGCCGTGCTCGCAGGGGCCGTGCGTGCTCTTCAGCAGGTAGTCCAGGTAGCGTTCGCCCTGGCGGGTGCGGGCGACGTCCAGGTCGCTGGGTCCGCGCGGCCGGTCGAGGTCCACGAACGCCGGGCCGCCCCCGTCGATGACGCCCCGTCCGACGATGGAGACGTTGCGGGCGCCGACGGCGGTTACCAGGCCGCAGCGCCGGGACTCGCCGCTCCAGGGATCATCCTCCACGGCGTAGTCGTCCAGGTCGGTGGTGGCGACAAGCGTCGCCCCGGCCTCCAGGTGGAGCGTCACGCAGTCGCCGAGGGTCAGCGGAGCGGTGAGGTACGTGCCGGCCGGCACGAGGACGGTGCCACCGCCCTCGGCCGTGCACCGGTCGATGGCGGCCTGCAGGGCCGCGGTGTCGGTGGTGGTTCCGTCGCCCCGTGCGCCGAGTTCTCTGACGCTGATCGCCACGGGCGTTTCTCCTTTGTCCGTGCGCTGCCGGGAAAACCCCCATCATAGCGCCCCACCCCCGCCCCGCAAGCATCCGGGGCGACGCTCCGTGCCCTCCATCACTCCAGCCGCTCTCGCCAAAGACAGCCTGGCAGTTCGACACAGGGGTAGCGCGCGGACGCGGCGGACGGCGGGATCAGCTCCTGCGGGGCCCTGAGCGGTCCGGACCCGGAGCCGGCCGAGACTGGCCTCCGATAGGTCCCCGTGGCAATCAGAAACGGGTGGCCTCGATGCGCCTACAGAGGTATCATGCCATGATTGGCTCGGAGAACTGCCGCGAGAGCTTGAAGGCCAGGATGGTCGGCTGCGCCCGGGAGCACTCGATACAGCGCCGGCGGGAGGGCGCGCGCTGTTCCCCTACAGGCCAGCCGACGTGAGGACGGACCGGGCACTCTTGTACCTGGAAGGTGAGAACCATGACGGAGCGCGTGCTGAGAATCGATGAAGAGAACCGGGCCGCCGGACCTTCCTGCGGCCAGGTCCGCATCGCCGAACCGATGACGCCGCGGACGCTCGAAGCGCTGGGCGTGCCGCGCCCCTTTCCGCCCGCCGAACCGGGCTTCGCGCCCGACGGCGACTGGACGCAGACCTACCGGATCTGGGGCGGGCACGGCTGGATCGACTGCTGCTACAAGACCGTCGGCGTGCTGCGCCTCCAGCGCGAACGCATCGCGAAAGACGCGGGCCCCGGGGACGGCCATCGCCTGCGCGTTGAGCAGAGGATCATCTACGAAGGGGGCATCGTCCACACGATCGAGGCAGAGGCGGCTTCGGCCGACGACACGATGGGCTCCCTGCGGCGGTGGACCGTCCGCAGCGAGGTCACTACCACGTCGGGCGAACCCGATCCCCGGCTGCGGTCGTCACAGGAAGGGCAAGTGAACGCGGACGGCAGGTCGTGGCAATCCACCGTCAGCGGCGTGCGGGAGACGACGCGCAAACGGCCCCTCGACGGGCCCCTGACCAGCGACTGGTCGCTGATCGAAGCGGTGCAGCGGCTGCCCTTCGCGCCGATCGAGTGCCCGACCTTCCACCTGCTGGAGGGCATGACGATGCCGAAGCGCGGGTTCCGCCTGTACCACCGGGAGACGCCGGAGGAGGGTCTGAAGGAGCAGGACCTTCCGCTCCATCGGTTCTACCTGATAGGGCGGGGGCAGTTGCCGACCGACTACTGGGTCGACGACCACCATCGGCTGATCATGGCCGTCAGCGGGAGCCGGGCCCTTTTCCTCGACGACGACGCCGAGACGCCCTTCCAGGCCAGTCTCGAATACCAGAGGGCGGGGAAGGGGTACTACCATGAGTGACGAGCGGCCGAACATCCTCATCATCACGGCGGACCAGCTCCGCCTGAACGCGATCGGGGCGGCCGGGTGCTCCGAGGTCGAGACACCGGCCCTCGACGGCCTGGCGGCCCGGGGAACCTTCTTCACGGAGTCCTACACGACGTCTCCGGTCTGCCTGCCGGCGAGGGCGAGCTGGTGGACGGGCCGCATGCCGTCGGAGACCGGCATCCAGCGGCCGAAGCCGCACAGGGCCATCCGCGGCGACCTGCCGACGCTGGCCGAGTGGCTCGGCGAGCGCGGCGGCTACGAGGCCATCCACGCCGGGAAGTGGCATGCCCCCGAACTGGTGCTCACCCGTCACGACCAGCTCCCGGGTTTCTACGCCATCACGACGGGCATCGACGACCAGGGCTTCATCATGGACCCGCACGTGGCGACGGCGTGCGCGTCGTTCCTCCGCAATCGGGATTCGGCGCAGCCGCTCCTGCTGGTCGCCGAGTTCATGAACCCCCACGACATCTGCGAGTGGCTCTTCCTGAACACGGCCAACCACGAGACTTTGCCGTACCCCGAGATCGCCGACGCGCTGCCCGAGTTGCCGGCGAACCGAGACGCCGTGCCCGAGGGCGAACCCGCCGCCATCGCGAAGTTCCGTCGGACCCTGGAGCCGCAGGTCGGCTACTGGGAAGAGCTGCACCACCGCTACTACCTGTGGAGCTACCACCGACACGCCGAGGCAGTCGACGCGGAGGTCGGTCGCATCCTGCAGGCACTGCGCGAGACGGGCCGGGAGGAGAACACAATCGTCCTGTTCACCTCGGACCACGGCGAGGGATTCGGCTGTCACCGGATGACGCACAAGGGGTTCCCCTACGACGAGGTGTGCAGGGTGCCGCTGATCGTCAGTTGGCCGGGGAACCTGCGCGAGGGTGCGGTGGACGAGACGTCGCTGGTCTCCGGCACCGACATCTTTCCGACCCTGTGCGACCTGGCCGGGGTGGAGGCGCCCGGGTCCCTGACCGGGACATCGCTGCGCCCCGCGCTGGAAGCGGGAGGGCCCGTCGAGCGGGGGTTCGTGCCGGTCGAACTGGCCGGCGGCCGGGCCGGCGCGCTGCGGACGCGTCGGCACAAGTATGTCCGCTACCCGGGGGAATCGGCCGAGATGCTCTTCGACCTGGTGGCCGACCCGG
>JASFTU010000190.1:0-5304 GCA_050050635.1 Candidatus Brocadiaceae bacterium | reverse complement strand
GTGCCCGACGTCAGCCACCGTCATCTGGAACTCGCGCCCAAGACGCACGGCGGCGTCCTGCCAGACGTACGTGAGCCCGAGCACGAGGACCAGGATGACGAACAGCCGCCGCCCATCCCAGAGGCGCCGCCGCGTGGCCCACACGCCCAGAGCCGCGTAGCAGAGGCCCACCCACCAGAGCGGCGGCGACGGCAGGTGAACGCCGGCTCCGGGCAGCCCACCGGCCTGCGCCACCACCCAGTTGATGTCGTCCGTCAGGAACAGCGCCATGCCGACCAGTGGCGCGGCCGCCCACCCGCACAGCAACAGGCTGCCCACGAGCAGGAAACCCACCACCAGCAGCACCGCGACCAGGGGCCACGCGACCATGTTCAGCAGCGGCGCGACGAAGCTGACGGAGTTGAAGTGATACACACGGATTGGAGCGGTGACCGCCCACACGATGAAGCTCAGCAACAGGTAGCTGCGGCCTCCTCGCCACAGATCAGCCCGGACCGTCCTCTCCCGCTCGGACCACGCGCGGCCCAGGAAGTCCTCCCAGGGCCAGAGGACGTCGGCCACCTGGGGGTAGAGGGTCACGATCGCCCACACGGCGACAAACGTGAGCTGGAAACCTGCCGAGAACAACTGCTGCGGCGAGACCAGCAGGATTATCAGGGCGGCGCCCATCAGGGCGGAGGGCCCGTCGCTCGGGCGGCGCAACAGGGGCGCTCCCAGCAGGAAGGAGAGCACCAGCCCCGCCCTCGCCGCCGAGACGTGGAGCCCCGTGAAGGTAACGTACAGCCAGATCAGCACGATGGTGAGGACGTACCGGGTTTTCACCGACACACCGGTCCAGACCAACAGGCCCGTCACGAAGAAGCAGAACATGCCCACGTGCAGGCCGCTGATGGCCAGGAAGTGCAGCGTGTCCGTCTCCTTCAGGAGGCGGGCCTGACGGGGCGTCAGCGCCTCCCGCTCCCCGAACATAAGCGCCCGGATCAGGCCGGCGCGTTTCCTCTCACCCTCGGGCAACTGTCGTTCCAGCCGGCGGCGAAGGATCGAGCGGAGCCGCCCGACGGCCGCCCGGGGGGAGGTGTACCACGCCGCCCGTTCGCGAACCGCTATGAGGCGGCCCGAGGCGACGGCCGCCGTCCCATAGCTGCCGTGCCGGGCGTACGTCAGGGCCCGGTCGCGCTCGCCGGGGTTCGTCGGGGGACGGTTGCTGGAGACGCGCGCCGGGAACTGCACGGCATCCCCCACGTGCAGGGGCGAGGGCTCCTCGTTGAGAAAAACGGTGAGGCCACCGGCCGATCGCCGCCACTCTCCTCCTTCCCCGCGCAGAGCCTGCACGTCGACCCGCAGGGCCCAGAAGCCGGGCGCCTCCTGCTCCTCCGAGGCGAACGGCACCTCCCTGTAGTGGCGTCGGGGCTCGAGGGTCACGCGCCCGCGCACCACGTACAGCCCTTCCTCGGTCAGTGCGAGGTTCTGGAGGTGCCAGGATGGCTTCAGGCGGAACCGCACGGCGTGATAGAGGCCGCCCACGGGGACGACCAGCACGAGTGCCAGCACCCAGGCGCCCCAGGCCGCCGGGCGTCGCCGCAGGCCCCACAGGATGGCCGGAAGCAGCGCGGCCCCGAGGGCAAGCCAGAACCAGAGGGGTGGCCCGAACGCGCCGTCCAGCGCGATCCCGCCCGCAAACCCGGCCAGGACGGGGACGAGCGGGCGGTGCCGCGACGCCGCGCGTCGGTCTGGCGTGCCGGCCGGATCAGTGGGCATCAGCGTCTCGTGGGCTCCTCAGGCGATTGGTCCGGAGCGGGCGTGGCCGTCAGGCCAGCAACCGGGGGCCGGTCCCGCGCCCGCAACTCCGGTGCGGGCCCGTGCTTCGGTCAGCCCTCGGTCCTGCGGGCTTCGAAGAAACGGCGCAACAGGTCGTGCGCCTCGTTCGGAAGCACCCCTCCGCGCACCTCCAGGCGGTGATTCAGACGGGGGTCGCGGGGGATGTCGTAGAGCGACTCGCAGGCGCCGCTCTTGGCGTCCGGCAGGCCGTACACCAGGCGAGCCACCCGCGCATTCACAAGCGCCCCGGCGCACATACAGCAGGGCTCGATGGTGACGTAGGCAGTAGCGCCTTCCAGATGCCACGTGCCCAGCTTCTCGGCGGCCCGGCGCAAGGCCAGGATCTCCGCGTGCGCGGTGGGGTCGTTGAGGGTCTCGCGCAGGTTATGGGCACGGGCGATTGCCCTGCTTTCACGGGTGATCACGCAGCCGACCGGCACCTCCCCCTCCTCGGCCGCCGCAGCGGCCTCCTCGAGGGCCAGGCGCATGTAGCGTTCATCGTCGGCCTCGTTCATCAGCGCTCCGCATCCTCCCTGGAGGCCCGTGGTGCCGGCGCGCCCTGGCGGGACGGGTGAGAACTACACCCGGTTCGCTCTTGCCTCGGCATTGTGCCCTTTGTAGCATATTCCCGCAAGGCGAAACCGGGAACCCGGGACATATCTGTCGGGAAGCGAGGCCCCGAATGCCAGAGCTCACCGCAGCAGAACTGGCCGAGATGACGGGGGGACGGCTGGTCGGTCCCCCGGACGCAAGGGTAAAGGAGATCCGCACACCCGCGGAAGCCGGTCCGGCCGATCTGGCCTTCATAGCCGACGAGAAGCATCTCGGGGAGGCCGAGACCTGCCGGGCCGGAGTGCTCATAGCGCCCTGCGAGCCCGAAGGCTACGAAGGCTCCCTCGTGGTGTGTGAAGACCCGGAGCTCGCCATAGCCTCCGTGCTGGAAGTCTTCGCCGAGGAGCGCCTCCACCATCCCCGGGGCATCAGCCCGAAGGCGTCCGTCAGCCCCTCGGCCCGGATCGGCGAGGACGTCGCCATCGGTGATCACGCCGTGGTGGGCGAGAACACCTCCGTCGGCGAGGGCGCCGTCATCTACCCCTCGGTGTTCGTGGGCGGCAACTGCCGGATAGGAGCGCGGACGGTCATCTACGCGAACGTCTCCGTGCACGACCGGACCACCATCGGCTCCGACTGCGTGGTCCACTACGGGGCGGTTCTGGGTGCGGAGGGGTTCGGCTTCCTGCAGCGCGACGGGAGCAACGTCAAGCTGGCCCAGGTGGGCGGAGTGCGCATCGGGGACCGCGTGGAGATCGGCGCGCTCACGTCGGTGGACCGGGCCATGATCGATGAGACGGTCATCGAGGACGGCGTCAAGATCGACAACCACTGCCACATAGCGCATAACTGCCACATCGGCCGCAACTGCGTGATGGCGGGTTACTCCCGGCTGGCGGGCAGCGTGCGCCTCGGCCAGGGCGTGCTGGTAGCCGTTGACGTCGGCATAAAGGATCACGTCACGGTCGGTGAGGGGGCCATCCTGGCCGCCGGTGCGGGCGTCCACAACGACGTGGCCCCGGGCGAGGTCCTTCTGGGCTACCCCGCCCGTCCCATCGGCAAACAGCGAAGGATCTGGGCGCTCTGCGCCCGGCTGCCCAGGATGGCCGAGAAGCTCCGCGAGCTGGAGACGAAGCTGGCCGAGCTGGAAGCTGACCGGGGGGACGGACAGAACCCCGATGGCTGATTGCTGGACTTCGGCCAGCGCGATTCATTATCATGAACCCGAAGGCGGGAACGCGTTCCGCCGGAGGGGAGAATGCCAGGAGGCAAGAGGATGCTGCGAAGGATCGGCTGCGTTTCTATCTGCTTTGCTTTGCTTATCTTAGGATGCGAAAAGAAAGAGCCGGAGAAGGAGCCCCCCGTCGCGCGGGTCCGACCGCGCACGGGAAGACCGGCCGGCCTGCGGCCCGTGAGGAGAGGTGAGACCCTCCTGATCACCGAGGAGCCGGTCAGCATCGGGCAATACGTTGAGTTCCTGCGCGACACCGGTCAGCCCGTTCCGGAGCAGTGGCAGGGCATCCGGCCCGGCGTGGCAGGTGCCGACCTGCCGGTGACCGGCCTGACCCGACGCGAGGCCGAGCAGTTCGCCGCCTGGGACATGAAGCGGCTGCCTTCGCCGGAGGAGTGGCAGGAAGCCGACGAGGTCACCGCCGGGCATCCCTATCCCTGGTCGGACGGCTCCCCCTCGGAGCCCGGCGCCGAGCTGTTCCTCGTGCAGAACTGGCTGCCCGGCTCGCCCGGCGAGCAAAAGGCCCGGCAGCGCAAAGAGGGGCTTCCCGCCGAGATCCTCGCCGAATACCAGCAGCAGGTGGACGGCCTCCGGCAGCAGCTCCGGCAAATGGTGGATCGGCTGCAGGAGCGCCGGGCGGCCCTGTGGCAGGAGGCGAAGCCCGCCTTCTTCAACCTCCTGGAAAAGAAGAAGGAGCTCGCCCTGAAGGAGGCCGAGCAGAGACGGACCGAGGTGGTGGAAGTTCTGCAGACCCTCCTCACCGAGAAGGGCCAGCTTGCGGTCAAGCTGAAGACCCAGGACCCGGACCCCGAACAGGCCGACCAGATGGTCCAGCAGTACGGCCGCAGGCTCTCCGACGCGCTGGCCAAGGTGCAGGAAGTGCGCCAATCCCTCGAGGAGAAGACGAAGGAGCTGCAGGATGAGGTCGTGCGGCTGACCCAGGAGTTCGAGGAAGGCGAAGCCGAGCGCCTAACGGCTTTGTCGGAGCACGTAAGGACCGCCCTGCAGGGGGCCGAGCAGGAAGCGCGCAGCATGGAGGGGGTCCTCGCCCTCCGGCAGAGGCTGCGCGATGCCCTGCAGGAAGTCCGGGACAGGGCACCCGCTCTGGAAGAACTGCCCACAGCGGATGAACTGGAGCAGCAGGCCGCGCGCCTGGAGCAACGCATCCGGCAGGTGGCGGAGGATGCGGAACTCGCGCAAAAGGTGGAGGACCTTCGCAGCCGGCTCAAGACCGTGGGGGAGACGATCGATCGGGAGTTTCTCAAGGAGGATGTCCTCTACAAGGAGCTGTCGGAACTGGTCGACCTGCGCGCCCGAAAAGAGGCCATCGAGGCCAAGCTGGAGGCGCTGAAGGCGGCGTTCGGGGAAGAGCCCGAGGCCGAAGAAGACCCGCCCGAATCTCCGTCAGCTACCAGCCCCTGAACGCCGTCGGGGGAGCCCCCATGGGAGTGACGGAAGCGATTCTGCTCGGATGCCTCCAGGGGCTCACCGAGTTCCTTCCCATCAGCAGCTCGGCGCACCTGGTAGCTGCTCAGCACGCGCTCGGCACCAATGAACCCGGCATTGCGCTGGAGGTATGCCTGCACTTCGGAACGTTGCTCGCCATAGTCCTGGTGTTCGGCGCGCGGCTGGTTCGGCTGACGGCCGACGCGTTCCGTGGAGCGGCGATCTGGCTGCGCGGGGGCGGGACCGGCCCCGCCGCG
>JASFTU010000189.1:0-5306 GCA_050050635.1 Candidatus Brocadiaceae bacterium | reverse complement strand
CGGGTGTATCTGTGGCCTTGGAGCGGTTGTGGGGGACGGCGCCGGCGCCAGAGACGCTGCGTCAGGCGGCGCTTGCAGAGGGTGGGGAGTTGATGGGGCGCCAGCGTGAGGCGGCGCAGGATGTGGTCGCCGGGGACGTGGCGGGGCCGGAGGGAGGGCCACGGCTGTTGTACGTGGCGTTGGACGGTGGCTACGCTCGGGGACGGGGGAAGGGGCAGTGGCACGAGGCGAAGCTGGGGGCGGTGTATTCGGATCGGCGGGTGCGGGTGAGCCGGAATCGCCACCGTCTGGTGGGTCGGGTGAACGTGGGGACATTTGGCTCCAGCGCGGAGCTGGGGGAGTTGGTGTATGCGGCAGCTTTTGGGCAGGGGGTGGAGCAGGCGCAGGAGGTGGTGGTATTGGGAGATGGGGCAGGCTGGATTCGGACACTGCAGGAGCACCATTTCCCCCATGCCGAACTGCGGCTGGATGCGTTTCACGTGTTGCAGGCGCTGGATAAGGGGCTGCAGGCTGCGTGCCCGGATGATGCTGGGCGTCGGAGGCGACACAAGCAGGTGCTGGGGGAACTGATCTGGGATGGGAGGCTGAAGGAGGCGGTGCGCCGGCTGCGGCTCATGGCCCACCATGCGTCGCCGGAGGCCGGGGCACTGGACGACACCATCGAGTACCTGGAGCATCAGGCACCGTACATCCCGGCGTATGGACGGTTGCAGGAACGGGGGGAGATGATCTCCTCGGCTCTGGCCGAGGAGGCGGTGGATCGACTCTTCAACAGCCGCTTCAAGCACCAGCATCGACACTGGTGCCCCCAGAGCGCCGATCCGCTGTTGGCGCTGCGTCTGTTGGCGGCCGACGGCCAGTGGGAACAGTACTGGCACCAGAGCCAGAATGCCGCATAAGGACCTGATTCTGGATGCTGCCTCGTCTGCGCGCCCACTTGCGCAACCACGCGCCAATGTGGTAACATGCTATCGCAACGTGTAGCCCGTCGTGCGAGTCGCTGCCCCCGGGCCGGGGAGAGCGGCCGGCGAGCGAGCGACGCGGGAGGGGGGATGCCAGCCGGTACATCGTGTTTTGGTGAGGCCGTCTCATTGTCTCTCAGAGGAGGGAGAGAAATGCGAGACAGACGGGGCTTTACGCTGATCGAATTGCTGGTCGTGATCGCGATCATCGCCATCCTGGCGGCGATTTTGTTTCCTGTCTTCGCCAGAGCGCGTGAGAAGGCCAGGCAGACGTCGTGTCTCAGCAACATGAAGCAAATGACCATGGCCGTGCTTATGTACACGGCGGACCACGACGAGTGGCTGCCACCGCCTCATCTCGGCACCCAGATCCCCAACCAAGCATGTGCAATACTCAACCCCACCGGCGGGGCCACCTGCTACAATTGGGCCGTGCAGGTCCAGCCGTACGTCCGCAACCGGGGCCTGCTCTCCTGTCCGACGTGGAGTGCGGGCAAGGGCGACTTCGCGGAGCTGTGTCCGCCGACCCTCCAGTACAGCTACTCCATCATACGGGGCTCACCGATACACGATGACCTCACGAGCGCTGAGACCGTATGCGGGGTGTGCGGCCGGACGTGCATGGGCACACGAAACAGAGGCGGCTGGGGGGCAGTGGGAACGCCCCTGGGGCCTGACACGTGGGGGATCGCCCCCGCCGACACGATCATGCTGGTCGAGCTGAAGATGGCCGACTGGGACGGCGCCAGCGCCACGTCCTGGCATGCGTACTATGCGCGGTACTACCAGACCCCGGTCAAGCATGTGCACAACGACGGAGACAACTACTCCTTCTTCGATGGCCACGCCAAGTGGATGAAGGAGCCCGACATCGGCCTGTTGACGATCTGCACCACGGACAATCCCTAGTAGCAGTTCCCCGGCCTCCCCACGAGGCCAGGATCCGGACAGGAGTGCAGCCGCATAGTTGGTTCCGGTTTGGCGCCGGCGGCGATCGAGGCAAGCGCCTCAGATGCCGCCGGCGTCTGTTTCTCCCCGGGCGCCGGCGAGCGACGGAACGGGGGGCACGCAATGCGCGCGCACGCAACGGCCGTGGTCGCCGTGTTGGTGTTCTCCGCGGCCGTATTCCTCAACGCGCTCCGCGCCCAGTTCCTGTGGGACGACGCCCCGATCATTCAGACCAATCCGGGCATACGCAGCCTGCAGCGGCCCACTCGCTTCTTCGCCCCCGAGTACTGGCGCCGGGCGCGCGCCAGCCGCGGGGGCTTCCCCAGTCGGGGATACCGTCCCGTGACCGAGGTGTCATTTGCCCTCGACTATGCCGTGTGGCGACTGCGGCCGGTCGGCTACCATCTCACCAACGTCCTGCTCCATATGGGCAACTGCGTGCTGGTCTACGTCCTCGCCTACTGGATCCTGCGATCCCCCGGCTGGGCGCTGCTGTGCGCGCTGCTCTTCGCGGCGCACCCGGTGCATGTCGAGCCCATCGCATGGGCCAAGGCGCGCGCCGAGCTGCTTGCCCTCCTCTTCATGCTGCTCTCGAGCCTAGCGCACCTGCGTTTCGTTGCGTCGCCATCGGCCATCCGGCTCGCCTGCCTGTACGTGCCGGGCGTTGCGTGCTTCGCTCTGGCGATGCTGTCCAAGCCGTCCGCCACCGTCCTGCCGGCCCTGCTGGCGGCATACGCGTGGTGCTTGCTTCCGCGGCCCAGCGTCCGCCGGGCGCTGTTCGCCCTGCTGCCCTTGTGTGGCGTGGTCGCCCTCTTCACCGCCGTTGATGCAGCCATGCCGCCCGCGCCCCGTGCGCCCGTCCCCCTCTACGCTCAGCTCGCATCGGGCCTCGCTATCATGGGCATATCCCTTCGCCTCCTGCTTGTGCCCGCGGGCCTGTGCTTCCACCACGATTTCGGCATCGTGCACTCGCTCGCATCCCCGGTCGTCCTGAAGGCGCTGCCCTTCGTGGCGGCGCTCGCCCTGGCCGCGCTGGCCGCACTGCGACGCTCGAAGACGGCCTTCTTCGCGCTGGCCTGGATTGGCATCGCGATGGCCCCGCTGTCCCTTGTCAGCGTCGTCGGCAGGCCGGTGGCCGAGAGTCGTCTCTATGTGCCATCCCTGGGCCTGTGCCTGTTGATTGCGCTGCTGGGCCGGAACATGACGACCGCGGCACGGGCGAGTGCCCGGCACGCGCCTCTGGCGAGGCTCCCGTTGGCCATCTGCCTGCTCGTCCTGGGTGTGTACGCGGGCCTGGCGATAGCACGGACCGGTGACTGGACCGATGTTGCAGCGCTCATGGAGGACACGCTGGCGAAGAACCGCCACAGCGCCCACTCCCACCGCGCTCTGGCGCGGATCTACCGGCGCCAGGGGGATCTGGACAGTGCCATACGGCACTTCCGGGAGGCAGTGGAGCTGTACGCACAAGAGGACCCGCGCCTCCTGGCCGAGCTGGCGGCGGCGTGCGAGCGGGCCGAGCGACACGAGGAGGCGCTGCGCTGGTTCAGGGCGGTCGTGCGACTCGATCCGCAGAATGCCTACATGCGAGTCCGTCTCGGCGCCGCCTTCGGCAGGAAGGGGCTCCGGAGAGAGGCTGAGGGGCAGCTCCGCACGGCTCTGGAGCTGGCTCCGCCGCCCCGCATCCGCGCGGAGGCGCACTACAACCTCGGCGTGGTGTACTCCGAGGAGGGACGCTTCGGGGAGGCCGTTGCCGAGCTTGAGAGGGCGGTCGAGCTGGATCCGGGCGAGCCCGGCATCCGCTATGCCCTGGCGACGGCCTACGCGCGGGCAGGTCGCCGCGAGGAGGCGGCGGCCGCATACCGAAAGACCTACGAGCTGGAAGGGGGCGAGGAATGACAATGACCGACCAGCTCTACTCCACGATGGGAGTCGCGCTCTGGGCCCACCGGGGGGGCCTCATACTGCTGGCCCTCGCCGCGGCCGCCTGCACGCATGCGGACCTGTTCGGGGAGGGGATCACGCCGCACAAATACCACCACCCGGAGTACGAGCAGCTCGGATACAGCCCGGCCTACTGCGCCGGCGGACGGCCGTCCTTCGACGCGCAGGGGCGCCCGTACATGATCGTGAGCTACCCCTTCGCCCGCGGCGAGCCGCCCCAGACCACCGTCCCGGGTCACTACAGACATCTGATGTTCCTCCGCGGCGACGGCTGGCACTTCGCCGACCTCGAGGGAGTACTCCGGCGGCACTTCGGGGATGAGGGCTCCCTCGCCGGCTGCTCGAAGCAGCCCGAGTTCATCCACGAGACGGACGAGATGTTCCTCCTGGTCCAGTACCGAAGGGCCGACGGCGCGTACGCGCTCGCGCTCATCACCTCCCCGGATCACTGCGAGAGCTTCGCCGTGCACGTCATTGAGGACGGCCACTCTGCGCCCTACAACAGGATCGCCAGCGAGCACTTCGCCGGGCACAACCGCATCGCGTGGCCCATCCTCATCGCCGTCAGTCGCCAGGGCGAGAGGCCCGCGGAGCCCGCGCCCGACTTCCCGGGCATCCTCCGGTACCACATCCTGGACAGGGTCGGGGAGAAGGTCGTCTCCGTGGGGGACGGCACACTGAGCGAAGCCGCGTCGAGCAATCCCATCGGCAGCATGTACGTCACGACGCAGATCGTCTCCACTCCATCGCGCACTCACATCGCCTGGCACGACACCGAGGCGGATGTCGAGCGGGGCGGCAACAAGACGTATATGCGCACGTACGACAAACGCATCCGCTCGTGGTCGGAGAGGACCTTCGTCGGCCCGTCGCAGGACGACCACGGCTTCCCCGCCGTCGCGCTGGACTCGAGGGGGTACATCCACATCCTCTGCGGCGCGCACGCGAGCCAGGTGTACTACACGCGCTCGACCGCGCCCGACGATACGTCCGCCTTCGGGCCCCTCGAGCCGATCCCCGGGGTCACGAAGGGAACCCACCTGTCCCTCGTGTGCGACCTGGAGGACCGCCTGCACCTCTTCTTCCGCGACAACATCGGGATGGGGCCGGACAGGAAGGGCCTGGGCTACGTGAGGCGCGACGCAGCCTGGGGCACGGTGCGCCGCGTCGCGAGCAGTCCCGAGGGGGGCTACTGCCGCATGTGCAACCATCTATCGATGGACAAGCGCGGGCGGCTCTTGCTCAACTACGGGTACTTCACGCTGAACTACCGCGCGGAGGGCAAGGTCGAGGGCTGGTACTACCCCGTCCTCGCCTACTCCGCCGACCGAGGCGACACCTGGTCCCTGGTCCCCGACGACTTCGGCTTGCCCTCTCCGGGCACGACGGGCCTTGAGACTAACCTGTTTTATCTTGGCAGCCTATGTGCCACTGGTGGGTGATGGCGACAGC
>JASFTU010000188.1:0-5317 GCA_050050635.1 Candidatus Brocadiaceae bacterium | reverse complement strand
GTAGAAGGTGACCGTTCCGCCTCCGGAGTTGCCCATGCACGCGATGCGGCTCGCGTCCACTTCCGGCTGCTCCTGCAGGAGGTCGATCGCGCGCATGACGTCCCAGACCCGCTCTCCGACCACAGTCCGGCCGAGGATCAGGGAATGGAACACCGCGTCCAGGCACGTGTGCTCCCACCGGTGCTTCTGTTGTGTCTCTGTCCGCTCCCCGAAACAACGCTGTTCCATGGCCAGGGCCACGAAGCCGTTGTGCACGGCCTGGATGGCGTAGTCCCGGTCGCCGGCGATGGACTCCTCGTCGTGCTCGTCCCGGGGCTTGCCGATGGATATGTGCATCCCCGGGGAGTGTCCCTGCAGGCAGATCATGGCCGGCAGCGGCGGCTTTCGGCCTCTCGGCACGAGGAGGTGCGCGGGCACGTCCGCGCACTCCTCCGCCGCGAAGATGATGCGGATGCGGGTGTAGTCGTCGGCCTCCTCCTTCTCGATTTCCTCGACCTCCAGGGGCGCCCTGCTGTCGGGGAATCCGCCGATCAGCTCTTCCAGCCTCCGGCGCAGGCGCCGCTGCCAGGTCGCGAAGTCCCCTCCCCGCCAGGCCAGTTCGCGGGGAGTCTCCCTCATCAGGTTGAGGTGGTATTCGGAGGGGGAGAGGTATCTTCTCTTCACGGGGCTTCCTCCCGGATGACAGGGGGCACGCCCATCGCGTCCGGGCGCGGGCCCATTATAGCGGCTGCGGGTCGAGGTGAAAGCGCCGCGTTTTGCGCTCCGGGCGGGCGCCGACGGATTGCATTGCCCCGGCCGATACAATAAAGTGTCGCGCGGAAGAGCGAACCGAATGGGAAAGGATCTGTGGCCATGAAGAAGCCGTGGGGTGGCCGATTCGAGAAGGATACCGACGAGCTCGCGGAGCAGTTCACTCAGTCGGTCTCCTTTGACAGACGCCTCTACAGGGAGGACATCCGCGCCAGCATAGCGCACGCGGAGATGCTCGCCCGCTGCCAGTTGCTCACCGAGACGGAGCTGGTGGAGATCCGAGAGGCGCTGAAGGAGATCGAGCGCAAGATCGAGGAGGGCACCTTCGAGTTCAGCGTGCCGCTGGAGGACATCCACATGAACATCGAGGCCGCCCTCATCCGGCGCATCGGCGACGCCGGTCGCAAGCTGCACACCGCGCGCAGTCGGAATGACCAGGTGGCCTGTGACGTCCGCCTGTGGGTGCGGGGAGCCATCGACGGGTCCTGCGAGCTGCTGGCCGACTGCCAGCGGGCGCTCCTGGAGAAGGCCGAGGACTGCGGCGAGACCGTCCTCCCCGGCTACACCCACCTCCAGCACGCCCAGCCGGTGCTGCTCGGGCACGTGCTTCTGGCCTACGTGGAGATGCTCCAGCGCGACGTGGACCGACTGCAGGACGGCCGGCGGCGCACGAACGTCAGTCCTCTGGGCGCCTGCGCCCTGGCCGGCACGGGGCTGCCGATCGATCCCCAGAGCACGGCGCAGGCACTGGAGTTCGAGCGGTGTTTCTCCAACAGCGTGGACGCCGTCAGTGACCGGGACTTCGTGCTGGAATTCGTCTTCGACCTCTCGCTGGTTGCGATGCACCTTTCCCGCCTGGCCGAGGACTGGATCATCTGGTCCTCGCAGGAGTTCGATTTCGTGGACCTGGACGAGAGCTTCTGCACGGGCTCCAGCATCATGCCGCAGAAGAAGAACCCGGACTTGCTGGAACTGGTCCGGGGCCGATGCGGCCGGGTCTACGGCGACCTGACGGCGCTGCTGACCGTCTTCAAGGGCCTGCCCCTGGCCTACAACCGGGATATGCAGGAGGACAAGGAGGCGCTGTTCGACGCATCCGACACGGTGCAGGGCATGCTTCAGGTCATGGCACAGCTCATCCGCACCACCGAGTTCAAGGAAGACTCCATCGCGCGGGCCTGCGAGGAGGGCCACATGGAGGCGACGGCACTGGCGGATTATCTGGTCGGGCGGGGCGTGCCGTTCCGGGAAGCCCACGAGGCCGCCGGGCACATCGTTCAGGCCGCGGCGGCCGACGGAGTGAGGATCGAGGATCTCAGCATCGAGCAGCTTCGCTCGTTCAGCGAGGTCATCGGGGAGGACTTATATAAGGTGCTCGGGGTTCGTAGTTGTATTGAGAGCTACTGCTCCCACGGCTCATCGGCCCCGGAAGAGCTGCAGCGGCAGCTTGAGCATTGGCGTGAAAAGCTGTCGCCGGCTCCTGAGGCCACCTGAGCCGGCACCGGCGATCGTTGCGGGACAAGGCCCGGGGGCGAGCGGGTCGTCGACCCGTCCGGCCTACAACGTGGGCCTGCGGCCTCCCATCCCGCCGAGGTCGGACGGCGCAGGGCAGGACGAGTGGGGGAGGCGAGTATGAAGATCAGGTGCGAGTGTGGCCACGAGGTGCCGGTCCGACAGCCGCAGCCGCCCGAGACCGTCCGCTGCATGTATTGTGGCCAGGCGTACTGGATCACCGAAGGCGACGGCGATCGACTGCGGGTGCGCATGGTGGCGGAGGCCGACGGCCAGGAGGCGGCGGAGTGGCCCGAGGAGTGGGGCGACGAGCTGAAGCTGGCCGATGCGGGTGAGCCCGCCGCCGCGCCTGCGCCGGTGCCGTCCGCAGGCCGCCGGACCCGTCGGCCGCTGCCCACGTCGGAACCCGAGGTGCGGTCACGGTCCCGGCAGGGCTACGGGCATTACTTCATCCGGTCCTGGGGGTTCCCGCTGGTTTCGGGCGTCAAGTGGCCGCTGCTGGGCTGGCTGGTATGGGTTGCCCTGCTGCCCTGGTTCGTGGCCTACCTGTGGTACCACCCGCTGGGTCTCGTTGCAGCACTGTTTGTCATCATTTCCACCGGCGGGGTCCTGCTGTTCTACGAGTTCAACCTGATCGCCGTGAGTGCTCTGGAAGCGCCCCAGGACGTGACCATGCCGCGGCTGGACCTGGCGGACCTCTCGGAGTCCACGCTCAGGCCGTTCGCCCTGCTGGTGACGGCGCTTGTGGTCAGCGGCCTGCCGTGGCTGGCGTGCCTGACGGCGATGTGCTTCTTCGAGGAACCCACCTGGTGGCCGCATGTGCTGAGTGCCGCTGGTGTTCTTTCGCTGTTCTTCCTGCCGATCAACGTGCTGGCCGTGGCCATGTCGGACAGCCCCTCGGGCGTCAACCCGCGGTATGCGTGGCCCGCGGTGGCCCGCCTCGCGTGGCGGTATTTGCTGTTTTTCGCCTTCTCGGTGTTGCTGTTCGGCGGGGCGGGATGGCTCACCTACCTGGTGCTGGAGCGTGAGGGGTCGGGCTACTTCGTCCATCTCGGAATACTGGCGGCAGACGTTTACCTCCTCACGGTCTGGGCACGTGCGCTCGGGACCTTCCACTACGCGTACGAGGAAGTGATCGGCTGGATGCGGGCGCCGGAGTGAGATCGAGCTCCGATCGCGGCTCCGCATGGCCGGTCCGACCGGGGTGCCTCCCTTGCGGCCCGGCCGGGGCGCTGTTATATTGGCCGCTCTCAGCGATCTCGCCTTCGACGCCTTGTTCCGGGAAGAGAGCCCATGCCGAGGAGATTCACCGTTACGGCGGCCCTGCCGTACTCCAACGGCCGGCTCCACGTGGGCCACATAGCCGGGGCGTACCTGCCGGCGGACATCTTCGTGCGCTACCTGCGCTCGCGCGGCGACGAGGTGGCCTTCATCTGCGGCAGCGACGACTACGGCGTCCCCGTCTCACTGACCGCGCGGGAGGAGGGCAAGGGGCCGCGCGAGGTCGCCGACTTCTATCGCGCCGAGCAGAAGAAGGACTTCGACGGTCTCGGGATCGACTTCGACATCTACAGCGGCACCAGCACCACCGAAATCCACACGGAGATCAGCCAGCACTTCTTCCTCCGACTGCTCGAGAACGGTTACCTGGAGAAGCGCACCAGCGAACAGCTGTACGACCGCGAGACGGAGATGTTCCTGCCCGACCGCTACGTCGAGGGCACGTGTCCATACTGCGGCACGGGCGGCGCGCGGGGCGACCAATGCGAGTCCTGTGGCAAGATGCTCGAGCCCGGCATGCTCATCCAGCCGGAGAGCGTGGTCTCCGGCGCGGAGCCCGAGGTGCGCCAGACGGTCCACTGGTTCTTCCGCCTGCCCGAACTGGAGAGTCGCTTGAAGGAATGGCTGGCCGGTCACGAGGAGTGGCGGCCGATGGTGCGGAACTTCAGCCTCGGGCTGATCGGGCAGGGCCTGCCGGAGCGGCCCATCACGCGCGACCTGGAGTGGGGCATCCCCGTGCCCCTGGAGGATGACCCGGACGCCGAGGGCAAAGTCCTCTACGTGTGGTTCGACGCGCCCATCGGCTACGTCTCTTTCACCGCGCAGTGGTGCGAACGCGAGGGCGGCTCCCGGGACGACTACGAGGCCTGGTGGAAGGATCCCGATTGCCGGATCGTGCATTTCATCGGCGAAGACAACGTGGTCTTCCACGCGGTGGTCTGGCCCGCTATGCTCATGGCCGAGGGCACGTTCCAGCTCCCCGACAACGTGCCGGCTAACTGCTTCCTGAACATCCAGTTCCCGGGGCAGGAAGAGACCAAGATGTCCACCAGCCGCGGCACCGCCGTCTGGATCAACGAGTATCTGTACAGCTATCAGGCCGATCCGTTGCGCTACTACCTGACCATGGTGGCGCCCGAACGGCAGCGCACGGCGTTCAAGTTCGGCGACCTGGTGCGGCGCAACAACGATGAGCTGGTCGCCGCGCTGGGCAACTTCGTGCACCGCAACATGACCTTCGCGCACCGCTACTTCGACGGGCGCGTGCCGGAGCGCGGCGAGTTGACCGATGCGGACCGCCGGCAACTGGCGATGATCGAAGATCTGCCGCAGCGGGTGGGGGAGGAGCTGGACGAGTACTCCTTCAGGGACGCACTTCAGGAGGTGATGGAAGCCGCCCGCGAGAGCAACCGGTACTTCGACCACCGCGAGCCCTGGGTGCTGCGGAAGGAGGACCGAACCGCCTGCGGTACCGTGATCAACGTGTGCCTCAACACGGTCAAGGCGCTGGCCGTGGTGATGGAACCGTTCCTGCCCTTCGCCGCGGAGAAGGTCTCCGGCATGCTCTCGGCGGAGACGGAGGAGATGCTCTGGCCTTCGGCCGGGCGCCCGCTGCCGGAGGGCAGGGAGCTGGGCGAGCCGGTCATCCTTTTCGAGAAGATGGAGGAACCCGAAGCCGGCGCGGCGGGAGGTGAGTCGGAGTGAGAACGTTCGTCGCCGTCGAACTGGACGAGGAATGCCACAGCGCCCTCCTGGAGGCGATCGGCACACTGCG
>JASFTU010000187.1:0-5350 GCA_050050635.1 Candidatus Brocadiaceae bacterium | reverse complement strand
CGGCGTCGCTCCGGGTCGGTCGCCATCTCCAGCATGGCCTCCGCCAGGTTCTCGGGGGTGTCCTCCACCACGATGCCGGTCTCCCCGTCCCGGACTATGTCCGGCAGTGTTCCCCGCCGGGCCACGATCAGTGGTGTCCCCATGGCGGCTATCTCCATGGCGGCCCGGCAGGAGCCGTCGCTCCCGGGGACCAGCATCACGCCGGCGTCGAACGTAGCGAGTACCTCCTTGTAGTCATCGCGCCGGTAACCCAGGGCCAGGACCGTGTCTTCCAGGCCCAACCTGACCACCGGCCTGTCCAGCACTTCCTCCTTGTGAGTGCCTCGCCCGCACACGGCGATCCTGACGCGGCTATCGCGCCGCTTCACGATGAGCGCCGCCGCCAGCAGCACCTCGAAGCGCCGGTGGCGCTGCACGCGCGCGACGACGCCGAAGACTATGTCCTCCTCGCGCAGCCCGAGCCGCGGGCGCAGGTCTGGCGGAGGCGACAGCGGACGGAAGGACTCGGTGTCCACCGCGCCCGGCACGGTCGTTACGAACCCCGGCGGGAGGCCCATCAGGTCCACGGCGCGGGCCGCGCAGCGGTCACTCAGCACGAGGAGGTGATCGATGATGCGGGGGCCGTAGTACAGGCGCCAAAGGGGATTGCGCAGGTAGCTCCGCGCCCTGTGGTCGGTGCGCACCAGCGGCGTCTGCGCCCTCCTGCCCCGAAGGGCCAGCGACGCCAGGACCTGGTCCCAGGTTCCGTGGCAGTGCACGAGTGCGTAGTCCCCGTCCTCGATCAGTGTCCGCAACCGCCGGATATCGCGCGCATTACGCCACAGGTTCGGATCACTATCGAAGTAGAAAGACTCGAAGGCCCTCAAGCCCATGGCGCGAGCCCGCTGCCCCAGTGAGCGTCCCGCCCGATCGGGCGGCTCGATGCACGCCAGATCGGACCGCCAGCCCCGACCCGTCAGCCGGCGGCACAGCCGTGCCACCGGACCGGAGGGACCGGTCCACTTGTAGTCGGCGTAGCAATGGAGAACGGGCGCGGGCAAGTCAGACCTCCCGGCTGCGGCGCGGGAGACCCATCTTACCCCCGTCGCCGGGGCCGTGCAATTGCGCTTGACCTGTGGCCAGCCGTTGGTTACGATGTGAGCACGAGGCGAAGGTGGCGGAATTGGCAGACGCGCTAGACTTAGGATCTAGTTCGCCGCATGGCGAATTGAGGGTTCGAATCCCTCCCTTCGCACCAGTTCGTCGGTCTGGCGCCTCCGTCGGAGCGGGTGTAGCTCAGCGGAAGAGCACTAGCTTGCCATGCTAGGTGTCGGGGGTTCGAATCCCCTCACCCGCTCCATTTCCATGTACGGCCCCTGCCGTGGAAGTCCCGTCGCGCGCGTGCTACCATGACGCTCGGTCCTCTCCCCTTGAGCGCAGGCCCATGTTCACAGGGATAATCCAGGAAGTGGGCAGCGTCGCCGCGGTCCGCCGGAGCGGTTCGTCATGTGTGCTCTCCGTGGAATCCGGCGGCATCGCCCGGGACGCCACCATCGGCGACAGCGTCAGCGTTGAGGGCGTGTGTCTTACCGTCACGGCGGCCGACCAGGCTGCCCTCACCTTCGACGTCGGCGCCGAGACGCTGCGTCGGACGACGCTGGGTGAGCTGCGCACCGGCGATCGGGTCAACCTCGAACCGGCCCTGCGCGTCGGAGACCGTCTGGGGGGCCACTTCGTCAGCGGACACGTCGATGGAGTCGGCACAATCCAGAGCAAGGACCGACGTCCCGGCGAGGTGTGCCTCGCCGTGGAAGCCCCCACATCCCTTACCGAACAGATGGTGATGAAGGGCAGTGTGGCGGTGGACGGCATCAGCTTGACCATCGCCTCTCTCGGACCGGGACGGTTCGAGGTCAGCCTTATCCCCCATACACTTGCCGCCACCACGCTGGAGGGGAAGGGACCGGGTGATCGGGTGAACATCGAGTGCGATATGATCGGCCGGTGGGTTCGCCGCGTCATTCAGGGCGCAGAAATTCCGGGCGGCCCGGCCGGCGGGTTGAGCATCCACGATATGGAAGACCAGGGCTTCTGACGGGGAGGGCCGTTGGGCGGTCCCGCGGCATCTGGCGCGCCTTGCGTCGTTAGATGGTCCACCCGCCCGCCTGTTAGAATGACCGGAGGTCCCGGTGGAAGTTCGGGGATGCAACATGATGAGAGCGGCACGAGTGGTCCTGCTGTCGGTCACGCTGCTGCTCATGCCTGGTGGAGCGGGCGGCGTCAGCATGGTCGGCGGGCTCTATGTCGCGACTGATCCCCCCGAGGCTGCCGTGTACGTGAATGGTGAGCTCAGGGGGATTAGCCCCTGCGGCCTCCCCGACGTTCCCGTCGGCGAGGTCGAGGTGAAGGCCGTCCGGCAGGGCCGGGCGCCCGCGGTCCAGACCGTCACCATCCGGGGCGACGAGACGACCAGGGTCCGCCTCACGCTGCAGCGGCGCCCCGGGGTGGGCAGCGTCGCCGTCCTCGTGGACCCGCCCGGCTCCTCGGTGGCCCTGGACCGCGTTCCTGTGGGCCGCTCCCCGAAGGTGCTGCTGAACGTCGCCGCTGGCACACACACCCTGGTCGTCAGCCGCGACGGCTACCGTCCGCGGCACGAGAAGGTCACCGTCACGCCGGGGGACCAACTGGTGCTCCGAGGCAACCTGGAGTCGCTCTCCGGCGCGGGCGGTGAAGCCGAGCATCCGGTGCGCTCGGCAACTCTCGGCGAGCTGGAGTGGGAGGAGGTGCCGCCTCTGGAGGAGCTCAGCGAGGAGGCGGCCCTGGATCCGGTCAGGCAATTGGTGCGAGAGCGACGGTACGCGGAAGCACTGGACGAGCTGGACCACGTAGCCGCCGACCCTGATACGCGCCGTTACGCCCTCCGGATCGCCCGCGAGCGAGACGTGATACGACGCATCCGCAGGATAGTCGAGGGTGGCTATGCGCAGCTGCGTGAGGCCGTCGGACGGGACTACGTGCTGTCGCTCCGCGGCGGCATCAGGATCACGGGGAAGCTTCTGAACGTGACCGACTCCGAACTAACTATCCAGGGAAGCGCGGGTGAGACCACCATCCCCCTTCGCAAGGTGGCCGCGGAGCAGTTGGCCCGTCTGGCCGCGCAACGACTCGAACCGGGCGGTTCGGAGGAACACCTCACCGCTGCCCTCCTTCACGCGGCCGAGGGTGAGTACGGGCAAGCCTACGAACGGCTGCGCTCAGCTGCGGACCAGGGCAGGGACATCACCGGCGCGCTGAGCTACGTCGATTCGGAGCACCTGTGGACCACGGCACAGAAAAAGGAGCAACTGGAGCGCACCCGCGCGCAAAGACTCGGCCGGCAGGCGGCCCAATCCCTCAAAACCGGTGAAGGGCCCGTCCGGATTCTGCTGGACCTGCATCGCGGCGCAGAGCCGGAACGTGCCACCGTGGCGCTTGGCCGGGAGCCGTTCGAGGTGCGTAGGCTGACCCGGCCATTTTCTGCCGACACGACAGCGACGGCCGACGTACTCCTCATCAGAGATCCGGGGCCGGCACAGTCGGTGCCGCCCTACGACCGACAGGAGATCCAGGAAATCATGGATTTCATCCATGGTGGCGGCGGGCTGGTCTTCTTCGGCACGGCGCGGCCGCCCGATCAGGCTCACCCGTTTGCGCCGCTGCTGCGCTGGTGCAGTACACTGGTTGGGCCCGAGCGGCTGAAGCTTGCGGAGGAGATTCCCCGCAACTACCCGAAGGAGTACGCGCTGGCCTTCCCCGGCCCGGGCAGACGACACCCGCTCACAGCCGGCGTCCGGCAGGTTATCTTTCCCCTCGCCTCCCCGACCGTGCGCGTTTCCGGCAGAGCCCGGGTTCTTCTGCGGGCCAGCCGCTTTGTGGTGACCGATGAGGAGAGCCGGGCCAGCCCAGCCATGGCGGCTGCCGGCACCTACGGCGACGGCCGCTTCGTCGTGTTCTCCAACGTCCCGGTCATGCAAAGCTCGGAGCATCGGGGCTCCCCGCTGTTCGCGAACGACGCTGAGGCAATGGTTCGTCAGGGCATCCTGTGGGCCGCCCGGGGAGGCTCACCATGAGCGCGCCACAGACCGGCACCAGGGGACGCAACCCATGAGCGATCGGCGAGTACCCATCAAGTTCTGCAGGCACTGCGGACGCATGATTCCGCGCGATGCCGCCGACTGTCCCTACTGCGGGGCGAACACAATCCGTCAGGCCGGCCAGAAGGAGTGCCCCTTCTGCGGGGAACTGGTGCGGGGCAAGGCGGTGAAGTGCAAGCACTGCGGGGAGTTTCTCGACGGCCGGCCGACCGGGCAGGAAGAGCCGCAACAGATACTCTACGTGGACAAAGCCATCATCGCAGGGCGCCGGCCGGACGGGAGCCTGGAGCTCATCCAGCCCGAGGATGCCGCGGAGCTTGAGGGATCGGAGGAGGTCGTGGGGCGGCTGACCGACGGCGCCAGGAAGCAGCTGCCGGCCGGCGAGCAGGCGGACCTGCCAGCCCGCCGCGAGGCGCCGGTGCCCGCGCCGACCGCGCCTTCCCGCGTCCCTCAACGCGCTCCGCACGAAGCTGAGGCTCCGTCCCCCCCGCAGGCCGGCCCGGAGCTGCTCGCCCGCTACGAGTGTCCGAGCTGTGGCCGGTACGTGTACGAAGGGGACAGCTTCTGTGAGAACTGCGGGCGAGACCTGAGCCTTCGTCGGGACAGGCCGGAGATCAAACCTTCCGCGGACCGCTATGAGCCTGCCGACTACGCCCTGATGGTGGCAGCCGGTTCTCCGGCCGGTCTCCTGGTCGCCCCGATGGCGGCGCTCCTGCTGGCGGGGGCGGGAGGTGCCCTGTCTGCGTGGTCCCTGTGGCGCATCCTGGGCTCCCGGGGACGCTTTTCGGGCAGGGCTGTGGCCCTGGGTGGCCTCGCGGCGGCGCTGTTCTGGGCGGCCGTTGTGCTGGCGCTCGGCTGAAACTCCTCACTCCTCGGCGGCCACCAGGTCAACCACCGTTACCTCCGGCGGGCTCAACAGCCGCATGGGAGGACCCCACGTGCCCGTGCCCCGGCTCGTATACAGGTAAGTCCCCTCCGAGGGGCGGGTCAGGCCGTGAGGGTAAGGGTAGTGCCAGACCACGGCCAGCGTGAACGGGAAGATCTGTCCCCGGTGCGTGTGGCCACTCAGTTGAAGGTCCGTGAACGGCATCGCGTCCGGTCGGACGAAGGGACGGTGTTTGAGCACGATCACGAGGTCGTCCGGATCGACGTGCCGCAGCACCTCGAGTTCGTCCCGGGGCGGCCGGCCCATCTGCAACGCCGTTCTATCCTCGAACCCGACGAGCGTGATGCCTTCG
>JASFTU010000186.1:0-5354 GCA_050050635.1 Candidatus Brocadiaceae bacterium | reverse complement strand
TAGGCACACTCCCCCAGCAGGTCGCAAAAGCAGGACTCGGCGGGAGCGGCGCAGTCAACTCCCACGACGGTGCAGTTCTCGCGACGGGCCTGGTAGAAGGGCTCGGGCGTGGGCTCGTCGAACATGATCGCGTCCAGGTAGCTGAGCGCCCGGCACTCGCAGCCCCGCACCCCGATGGCAGCAACGTGCGTCTCGGCGACCGCCTGGAGCGGGTCCTCGCCGCCGCCCCCATAGCGCGCCACCAGCTCGCGGGCAGGCGTAAGCACGCTCTTGGGCGAGAAGAACGGACGTTCGGCGCGGAGACCGGCGTTCACGGCGTCGGGATCGGCTTCATCGAGGGGGAGCCACAGCCTCCCCTCGTCCATCTCTACGTTGACGAACCGACGGTCAGCGGGCACGCCCTGCAGGAACTCCACCAAAGCGGCGTCGGGTACAAATCTGGCCTCAGCCATATTCCGCAGCCTTGCACGACCTCGAGGAGAAGGATGGCGCTTCAGCCGGCTTGCAACCCGGGGGCTTACCGCGGCCGGCGGCACACCGGAGCACTTCACGACGCCAGCAAAGCCCCGCATCGTAGCAAACCGCAACCAACCTGTCAAAGGAATCACCCGGATTGGGTAACATCGCCGCGGGCGAGCCCCCTCCACCCCGCCCCGCGCGCCGTGAACAGGACGGCGACGGGCGATATAATGGAGCCGTCGCGCGACCCGGAGCGAAGCATGCATGAGCTGGCCCTCTCACAAAGCATCGTCCGCACCGCCCTGTCGGCCAGCGGGGTGGACGCGCGCCGCGTTACCGCCATCGGCCTCCAGGTCGGAGAGCTGGCCGCTGTGAACGTCTCTTCCCTCGAGTTCTGCATGGAGCTCGTGCTGCAGGAGCACGAGATGAGCCGGGCCGAGGTCCGCATAGAGCGTGTGCCGGCCAAAGCGCGCTGCCAGTGCGGGCACGTTTACGCGCCGACGGACATGTTCTCTCCCTGTCCGAATTGCGCGGGGTTCGAAAGGGAGATCACCCGGGGCAAGGACGTGGACATCGAGTACGTGGAGGTAGAGGATGAAGAAGGTTGACCTGCGCAGATCCGCCCGTGAGAGCAACGACGCGATTGCGGCCCGGAACCGGGAGCGCTTCGCCCAAAACGACGTGTACGTGCTGAACATGATCGGCTCGCCCGGCTGCGGGAAGACCTCGATACTGGAGCAGACGGCCCGGCACTTCGACGGCCGGTTCGCCGCCGTCATCGGCGACGTCCAGACGGCTCTGGACGCCGAGCGCATCGTGGCATGCGGCATCGAGACGCGCGCGATCGAGACGGGCGGAAGCTGTCACCTCAACGCCGCCCAGATAGAGGCCGCCGTCGAGGATCTGGACCTGGAGGCGTTCGATTTCCTCTTCATCGAGAACGTCGGCAACCTCGTCTGCCCGTCGGGCTTCGACCTGGGAGAGGATGCCAAGGCGGCCGTGCTGAGCGTGCCCGAGGGCGATGAGAAGATCCGCAAGTACCCGGCGCTGTTCGTCCGCGCGGACGTGCTGTTCATCAACAAGATCGACCTGCTGGAGCACTGCCCCTTCGACGTCGAGCGAGTCCGGGCTGACGCCCGGAAGGTGCACGCCGGGGTCAACGTCTTCGAGACCAGCGCAACGCAAGGGACCGGGTTCGAGCCGTGGTTCGAGTTCCTGCGGACCGTGCAGGGACGGAGCCGCGGCGGGCAGCAGGCTCAGTCGGTCACCTCGTAGTAGAAGACCTGCGGCTCGCCCTCCAGCGGGAACGTCAGCCAGTTGCCCGGCGCACCCTCGCCGGACAGCTCTTCCACGGACTCGCCCCCGCCGTGCGAAGCCGCGACCCGATGCAGCCTGAAGCCGTTGGCGTCCAGCGCATAGACCGTGCGCAAATCCGTGCGCACGGCAACCTGCCCCGTCACGGGCTCCATCAGGCAGGGAGGCACGTCGCTGTCCGCTCCCTCCGGAAGCTCAAGCGGCCCGCCGGGCGACGCCAGGTTCTGTGAGCGGCCCAGCACCGCAACCAGCAGTCGGCCGGCCTGGTGGATCGGCTTCTTCTCCAGAGCCGTCACAAGGACTGCGCAGTACTCATTCGGCGTCTTGATGCCGACGTCGGCGCAGCGGATGTTCTTCCCCCGCAGCGCCCCGATCGCGCCCTGTGTCCTGGGGCTGTTCAGCCGCAGCCAATCCCGCCCGTAGTGCCAGGTGAATTCTCCAGTGCCGGCGTGCACGACGGCGTGCTCCTTATCCCAGCATCGCTCGACCAGGTCCCGGCGGTACAGGTCTTCCTCGGGCTCGTCCACGTAGGCGTTCCGGACACGGCCGACCGCGATCACTTCGGAGGGCACGCGCTGCTCCTCGGGGTGGAAACTGAACTGCTGAGCCGGGTCGCGCCGCCGCTCATACACCAGCTCGCCCGGACGGACGTCCCCGCGACGGAAGATCATGGCGGCGATCGGATAGAGCACGTAGTGACCGGCGGTGACGTTCAGTCCCTTCAGGTACGTCTCCCACGTAGGTGAGGTGGGGCAGAAATGGTACATGGCGTCCCAGCCCTGGAAGGCAGACATGATGGCCACCAGGGGCACGACCTCCGGGACGTACCGGCCGGACACGCCGGCATTCCACTCGGAGACCCCGAAGCCGCGCCCGGCCACCTGGTCGAAGGCGGCCGCCAGCGTGCCCCGGCCCACCTCGCTGAGCAACTGCTGCCCGCCCGAGTAGTAATGTCGGTCCACCAGCTCGCCCAGCGTGGAAGCCTGGAGCACCAGCCGGGTGCTCTGACCCGCCCCCCGCCAGTTGGACGTGATGATGGGACACCGCACGCCCCACTCGCGCATGGCACGGATCGTGTCCCGGTAGAACCCGGTCTCGACCGCGTAGAGGAACCGAAGCTGGTCGAGGCCGCGTCGGCGCAGATTCGGCGCCGACTGGGTGGCGACCGGACCCAGCCGGATCAGGCCCGCGTCCAGGTTCTCGTCCGCGTCCAGCGGCGCCTCCTCACCCGGCACCTGCCAGGCGTCCCGCAGCTCGGCATGGCTGCCGTACTTCTCCCTCAGCCAGTGGGTGTACATCCTGTTGAGGATACGCCGCGGCCGTCCCCTGTGGATGTTCGTCGTGCCCCAGAAGATGGATTGCTCGTTCTGGATGGTCAGGAGCGCGACCTGCGGATCGTCCACCCAGCGACGGCCGGTGTACGGATTGACGTGCTGGAGGAACTTCCTGTAGAGCGCCCTGTTCAGCTCGATGGCCCGTGGGTGGAAGAGCGCGGCGCTGCCGGCCGCCCAGTTGACGTTGTAGTCATCGTCCCGACCCGTGCCCACCAGCTCGGAGTCTATCTCGTCCCCCTCCCTGAACATCCGGTGGTACATCAGATCGAGGTTCACGTATATGCCCCGCTCGCGCAGCGCCGCCGCCAGGTAATCCAACCTGTCCAAGCGGTCCCCGTCGAAGTGCTGAGTATCACCGTAGGAGTCGTCGATCAGGCTGTTGGCGCTGTGCATGACGTGGAGGCGCACGCAGTTGACGCCGAGGCGCGCCAGGTGATCGGCGAACATCTCGGCCACGCGGCGTGAGGGATAGATCATGTGCCCGCCGTGATAGGCCGCGTTGACGCCCCAGAAGCGAACGGGCGTGCCGTCCTCGAAGCACAGCTCCCCATCCCTCATGGTGACGAACCCGTGGGAGCCGATCGGGTCGTTCATGTACGAAAGGTCCAGCGACGGCTCCGCGTCCGGGAAGTATGCCGGTTGGAATGGCCACCATCCCTGCGCCTCGCCGCGGCAACCGAGTGCCTGCCCGATCCCCTCGTCCGGACGGTGGCGGCCGAGTGGCACGAAGGGCCGCTGCGCCAGTATGAAGCAGTCGAACCCCTGCAAGACGCTGCGATCGCCGGGCAGGCGGACCTGGAAGGTATGCTCGCCCCGCTCGAGCCGAACGCGACCGAAGACCACCCAGGAGGTGGGTCTGTGTTGGACGTGGTGCACCACCTGGTGGAAGGAGTCGTCGGCGGGCGAGCTGCGCCACGGTCCGTCATCGAAGCGCCAGTCGTTTCCGCACCAGCCCCGCCAGCCCACACGCGCCCAGAGATCGTAGGAACCGGTCTCCGGCACGGAGACACGCCACGTGGCCAGCAGGCCCTCCGGAGGGCTTGCCTCAACGTTCGCCGTCAACCACGTCCCGCCCGAAAGCTTGCCCGCTCCCCCCTCGCTGAGCCACTCGTCGTGCGGGCCGAAGTTGTGGGAGACGGCATCTTCCCCTTCCCACCAGACGTAGCCCGGCCCGCTGAGAGTGGGGGTCACCCTCTCCTCGTCAGCCACCGTGGCCGTGGACAGGAGGAGCACCACCACCGCGGTCACAGCGCGAACCTGCCGGGAAACCATGTGTGCACTCCAGGGACTAAGGACATCCGGCAGAGAACCGGGGCTCAGGTGCCCCGCATCAGCATCTCCTGCAACCTGGACCCGAACGGCGCCGCAAGCAGCAGTTCACCCTCCTCCATGCCGATGCGTGGACGTGACCCACCGCACCCGAGTGACACGGTGGGCGCCTCATTCACCAGGACATAGGCAGTACACTCGCCGCACGCCGCACCAACGCCGGAGATCGATGCGTTGATCCTCTGCCCCGTGGCGGCGGTGTGGGCCCTGGCCGCCAGATAGCCCTGCTCCACGGTACAGACGCGCACGACCAGGTCGGGATCGAAGTTCGCCTGCCCGCATCCGAAGAACGCGATATACTCATAGGCCCGAGCCAGCCGCGCCCCGGACCTGAGGAACCGGAGAGCAGCACCCCGGTCCGCCGCATCCCCCCAGTCCACGAGGGTATCGGGCAGGCTCTCGAAGTCCGCCGGACCGAGGGCCAGGTGGTACCTGGCCAGCGGGCAGTCGATGTTCTCCGCGGGTATGTAGAACGGGCCCTCGGTGCGGGCCAACCCCAGGAAGTAACAGTACTTGTCGCGCTCCGCCCTCTCCTCCAGACCCTCCGGGGGCGAATCCAGGAAACTCACAGCGACCATGCTTCGCGCGATCCGTGCCATCTGCGTGCTCCTCGTGGTTTCCGGGGTGAGCCCGAACAGCCGGCGCGTCAGGGCCTCTTCGGCAGCAGCACCGTGCTGACCGTGGCGGCGAGCAGCGCCTTCACCGCGTCCACGCCCAGAAACGGCAGCACACCCGCAGAGAGAGCCTCCCGCCAGCCCAGACGAAGTACCGCCGCAAGGTGGAGCGTGCCGCAGGCATAGATCACGGCCACCCCCATCGCCATGACCGCTATCTGGGGCAGGAATCTACGGGCCCCGACCCGGGACTCGCTGACCTGTCCGATGAGTGCCGCCGCCAGGACGAAGCCAAAGAGGTATC